>JBMOFW010000099.1:0-10356 GCA_049318685.1 Flavobacteriales bacterium | reverse complement strand
CATCATGAAAAAAATTGCAATCATCACCGCAGCCGCTGCGCTGGCTGCTTGTCACTCTTCCAACGTGGCAAAAACAGAAAAAGACATGAATACCTTTACTTATCCCGCGTCGACCAAAAACGACGATCAACTGGATTTCTTTGGAACAAAAGTTTCCGATCCTTACCTATGGCTTGAAAATGATACTAGCGCTGCTACTGAAGCTTGGGTTAAGGCACAAAACGCCATGACACGCGGCTATCTCGACAAAATCGCGAATCGCGAATCCATTAAAAAACGCATTACCGAATTAATCAATTTCGAAAAAGTGGGTACGCCCGTTAAAGTGGGCGACTACTTTTTGATCTATAAAAATTCAGGTCTGGAAGCGCAAGGAAAATATTTTATCCGCAAAGGTTTGGATGGTGCAGACCAGCTCTTCCTCGATATGAATACCTTGTCGCCTAACGGCACCACATCGGCTTCTCTTTTGTCCCCTTCTGAAGATGGTAAATATGTGGCTTTCGCCATCAGTGAAGGCGGAAGCGATTGGTCTAAAATTGTGGTCTACGATGTAGCATCAGGCAAACCCACTGGAGATGTGCTCGAATGGGTGAAATTTTCAGATACTTCGTGGTACAACGAAGGCTTCTATTATAGTCGTTATCCAGAACCCAAAAAAGGCGAAGAATTGTCTGGAAATAACTTATTACACACGGTGTATTACCACAAAATGGGCACACCACAAAGCGATGATCAATTGATCTACCGAGATGAAGAACGCCCCTACATGTACAACAGTGTGTTCGTAAGCGAGAACAAAATGTACACTTTTCTAATTAGTTCTCCCGGTACAGATGGAAGTGAAATTTGGTACCGCCCTGCCGGAGCTGCACGCGGCGCATTCATGCCGCTTTTCACGAATACTGCTGAACACAACGGTGTAATTGATGTGACCGATGACGGACGCATTTTAATGCATACCGATGTGGATGCCCCCACGTATCGTTTAGTCAGCGTTGACCCCAACAAACCCGAAAAAGAAAACTGGATTGAAGTCATCCCCGCCAAAGACATTATGCTTCAAGGCGTAGGCACCGGTGGTGGTAAATTGATTGCCAACTATCTCGATAAAGCCAATACACGCATTTTTATTATGGATGAAAATGGTAAGAATTCTAAGGAAATTGCGCTGCCTGATAAAACCGGTGCCGCAGGAGGTTTTGGTGGAAAACGCAAAGACACGTATACTTTTTACTCTTTCTCTTCATTCACATACCCCGGAGTAATCTATAAATACGATTATGCGACCGGACAAAGCACGGAATTCTATCGCGCAAATCTCAAATTTGACCCTACTGATTTTGAAAGCAAACAAGTGATGTATCCGAGCAAAGACGGCACCTTGGTTCCGATGTTTATCGTGCACAAAAAAGGACTTGTTCTCGACGGTACGAATCCTACTTTGCTTTATGGCTATGGTGGATTTAGTGTGCCTATTCAACCCGGTTTTAGCGCGAGTCGTATCATGTTTCTAGAAAACGGAGGTGTGTATTGCATCGCCAACATTCGAGGCGGAAATGAACTCGGCGAAGAATGGCATCAACAAGGCATGAAAGGCAAAAAACAAAATGTATTTGATGACTTCATCGCTGCCGCCGAATACTTGATCAAACAAAAATACACTTCATCCGAACACCTTGCTATTCAAGGGGGATCAAATGGTGGATTGCTCGTTGGCGCGTGCATGACACAACGTCCCGAATTGTTCAAAGTAGCCATTCCACAAGTGGGTGTAATGGACATGTTGCGCTTCCACAAATTCACCGTTGGTAAAGGATGGATTCCTGAATATGGATGCGCGGATACCAGCGAAGAAGAATTCAAATTTCTTTATGCCTATTCGCCTTATCACAATTTGAAAAAAGGTGTTCGCTACCCGTCCACCTTAGTGATGACCGCAGACCACGATGATCGCGTCGTACCCGCACATAGTTTCAAATTTGCAGCGCGCTTGCAAGAATACCACACCGGAGCAAACCCTGTATTGATTCGCATCGATACCAGTGCAGGACATGGTAGCGGAAAGAGTACCATGCAAGCCATCGAAGAATTGGCCGACGTTTACGCATTTATCCTTGCACAAACCAAATAGTATGTCAACTGCCCGTATTCAGCTTGAACTAGCCTCGATTTCTGTATTGTCGGCGCACTACGTTGGGAACAAAAACAACGGTGATATGGTCAAACTTTCTGATCGTCAAGTCGATATCGACGATGATCTGATGACCGATCTTTTGCATCGTTATTTCTTGGGATCATTTACCAATCCCGAACTCTACAGCTTGACCTCAAGCACAGGCGACTTTGCATTGAACCCGCTGTACCAATTGGCTAAAACTATTTTTGGCAACAAACAAAGTCTTCATGAGCAAAGTCAAGGCATTGCCAAATTGCTTTTCGATGCCTCGATGCACCCGCAGATCAAATCAGGTGATTTGTTTGTGGCCTATATCCGCGGAGTGGTATTTGACAATCAAGAATTGAATGCGATTGGTATATTCAAATCAGAAAGCAAACAAAGTTTTTTGAAACTCTATCCCAACGGAAACAATTTCGATCTGTTTTATGATAGCGGCATCAATGTAGAAAAACTCGACAAAGGATGCTTGATCATCAATACCGAAGAAGAAGACGGATATCGCATTTGTATCGTCGATCGCACAAGTCGTGCAGGGGAAGCTCAATTTTGGAAAGATGATTTTCTTCACCTGAAGCCTGTCGCCGATGAATACAGCCATACCAAACAATTTCTAGACATTGCGAAGACTTATGTGACCACGCAGTACAAAGAAGATTTTGTGGCCTCAAAAACCGAAGAGATCGATTTGCTTCATCGATCGATCGACTACTTCAAATCGCATGATGAGTTTGATCAAAAAGAATTTGAAAAAGAAGTATTTCATCATCCTGAAACGATTGCTAGTTTTCAAAACTTCGACAAACAATTTCGCGAAGCGCACGATATCGAAATCGAACCTCGATTCGAGATCAGTTCGATGGCCGTGAAAAAACAACAAAAAGTTTTTAAGTCAATCTTAAAACTAGATAAGAATTTTCACATCTACATCCACGGCAATCCTGAACTCATCCAACCCGGCGTAGAACCCGATGGAAGGAAGTACTATAAGGTGTATTATAATGAAGAAACGAGCTAGATAGTGTGCTAGTATGCTAGTGTGGTAGTGTGCTAGAGATAGATCATTAGATCATTAGATGCAACAAGGGGAGAAAAAACGTTGTTTTTTCTCCCCTTTTTGTAAATTTTTATCCCGAGCAAGCGAGTTCTCAAACTCCGAACTCTGAACTCTGAACACTGAACTCTGAACCCCGAACGCTTTACTTCTTCCTTGGAGTCATGTTTGGTTTTACAGGGGCGTCTTCGTCCTCGTATTCGTGCTCTTTTACATTTTCAAGATCCAACTCCTTACCATCTTCCAAACGTTGTAGCAATTCGTCCAATTGCTCTGCACTCAACTGCTTGGCGATGATCTTGTAGTCTTTATCCATCAAGAACACTTTAGGCGTTGAATTCACATCCCAGTGCGTGCGATAATTCAAACTCTGAAGAGTGGTTGTACCATTCATGATGAGCTTGGTAGCCTCGTCTTGTTTCATGATCTCCGGAGTGTCACTCACATTGATCCAATCCAAATGGTTTTCTTCTATGAATGTTACCCATTTATCATTTTCCAATTCATTGCCGATGGCATAAACCACAAGGCCTTTGTCTTGCCATTTGTGATATAGATCAAGGAGTTTTGGTACTTCTTTTTTACAGTGACCGCACGTACTTTCCCAAATCACCAGCAAGGTGTATTTGCCACCGGTCTTTTTCATGCTCACCCAATTTTTCTCCGTAGCATCTGGAAGAATAATGTCTAAAGCGGTGTTGCCACAAAGACAGTAGCGCTTTTCGTCAGCAGATTCTTTGATTTGCTTCATTTTGGCCTCATCGATCCATGTCACACGGCCGGTGTTGTAATATTCATCTACCATGAAAACAAACAGGCGATCCATGCACATGATCTTCGATGTTTCAGCGGTATAGGTGATGAAATGCACGAAGTATTTAAAAAGGTCCGGATTGTTTTCTACGCGTTGAATAAGTTTCTTCGTCTCTACCACCAATGTATCGGGTATTTGCGGAAGTGTTTGGGTGATATAGCGTTCGATCAAGCGGTGAATGGTTTGATCACGAATCATCGCGGGGCTATTAAAATCGACATTGTCCCAGTAGTGTTCACGCAACCAATAATATTGAAAACGTGCTTTACCGGTTTCGTCCAATGAATCCGGAGCAGCGGGCGCTACCGGATCAATGCCCATTTTCAACAACTTCGTGAAAAGCAAATTGGGATTCTTTGCTATTACCTCCTCTTGATGCGCAATGACTTCTTGGTTTAATTTATCCAATTGCTCACGAGCAGGCTTCTTTTCATCCTCTGTTTTCAAAGAATCATTGAGAATTTTATCGATGGGCTCACGCTCTGCGCGCTTTGTATTGATATAGCGGATGTACTCAAAAAACAATTTATTGTTTTCTGATTCTTTGATAACCACTTTATTGATGTCGTTATCTGCACTGGCATTGATCACGATATTTTCCTGATCGACGATGATATCAAAATATCTCGGACCAGGCATAATGATCGCGTATTTCCCAATTTCGTCGGCTTTTTTGCCCTCAAACTGAAAATTACCGTTCTCATCAATTCGACATGTATCATTGTAATACAGGCTTTTACCATAGTAGTTACCTAAATAAAGCGCAGTGTCTTTGAGACCCTCGATCCTACCTTTGATGGTAAAACTAGACTTATCGGTCTTGGCGGTTTTGGCCGAATTGCCCTTTTGGGCGATGCATGATGAAGTGAATACGGTCAGTAAAACACTGAAAAAAAGCGTAAGGCCTTTATTGATCATATGGTTGTAATAGTTCGTTGCGGGAATGACTCCAAATTTGGCTGCTCTGTTGCTGCGCAAAGGTAACTTTAACATTTCCTTGAATTCTTTAAAAAAAAGGTTTAAAAACCCCAAGTCAATATTCATTCCACAAATCACTCGGCATCCCTAACTACTTTTGCCTTTGTGAAATCAGTTTTCATCATCGGATGCGGTTGGCTCGGCCTGCCTTTAGCGCTGCGATTGCGCGAGCAAGGCTATGCCGTGGCCGGAAGTACTAGCGGCATCGAACGGCAAAAAACACTGGAATCCAAAGACATCCCGGTATATGCTGATGTATTTCAAGCCCCGCTCTCCGATTTCGACAGCATCATCTGCACCATCCCTCCGCTGCGCGATCAAAACAATGATTTTCACCATCATTTGGCCCGGCATATTCGAAAAATTGCCCCTAAGCAATTCATCTACACGTCTTCCATCTCTGTGTATCCTGATATACCAGAGCTACTTGATGAATCGCGAGCGGACGAGGGTTCGAAACAATTTGAATTGGAAGAGATTTATCGAAAACAACTTCCAAACGCCATGATTCTGCGCCTTGGAGGTCTTTTTGGTTGGGAACGTCACCCTGCACACTACTTGTCAGGCCGAAAAAACATCGCAAAACCCGAAGCCCCCATTAATCTTATCAGTGGCCTCGAAGTGATTGCTGCTATCGAATACTTGCTTCGTCACGAAAAACACGTCCCTTATTTGAATCTGGTAAATGATGACCAACGTTCTAGAAAAGAATATTATACGGCTATCTGCGAAGAATTGGAAATTCCGGCTCCCGAGTTTGAGATTTCAAGTTCAGGCGGAAAACGCATCGACAACCAGCTTTGGAAATCACTCAAGCAATCCTAAAATTGGTTATTTTTGGTAGGTCTTTTAAGACAAAACCTTAATTCAAAACCAGTTTGCTATGAGAAGAATTCTACTATCTGCCGCCGCATTGGCGCTGTTTTTCAATGCACAATCACAAGTCATTTTCGAAGACAATTTTGACAATTACGCCGCAGACCAAGGCGTTGCAGCGCAATCAAGTTCTTGGGATACATGGGATGGATCTGCCGGACTCGACGGAATGGTATCCAGCTCCTACGCCAACAGCGGAGCCAATTCTGCAAAAATCGAAGGCACCAACGTTGACCTTGTGCTACCCATAGGCCCCTACACTACTGGAGCATACGAAATTTCTTGGAAAATGTACATACCTGCCGGTGAAGGCGCATATTTCAATGCGTTGCACAATTGGAGCGCTTCGTCTACAAGCTACGAATGGGCCTGTGATATTTTCTTTGATGCCTCAGGTGTTTGTACCAGCACAATTGGTGGTGCTGACGGCATCGAAACAGTGATCGAACAAGACACTTGGTTTGATGTAAAGATTCAAGCCGACCTCGACAATGATCACGGTAAAGTTTGGGTAAATAATGTGTTGATTGGTGATTGGCAATGGTCAATCGACAATTCTGATGGAACCCCAGGTACCAATAAACTGTCTGCCGTCGACTTCTATGGTACGAATGGCCCAAGTGGTGCCAACGGACAAGGCCTCTATTACATCGACGATGTCAAATTGGAGCAAGTAGAAACGGCATCCGTTGCAGATCTATCTGCCATTTCACGCTTGTCTATATTCCCCAATCCAGCAGACAAAGAAGTAAATATTACCGTACCTGCTCATTTTGACGGCGGTACTATTCAAATCGTCGATATCACCGGAAAAACACTTTATTCTGGCGTCATTCAAAGCGACAATCTCGCGCGCATGATCAATGTCAGCCAATACGCGCAAGGCTTATATTTCGTGAGAATCCAACATAACGAATTTCATGAAACCGTGCGATTGAATATCCACTAAGGCTTTACCTCACAACTAATCCGAATTCACCATGTTGAAAGTGTGTGAATTCGGATTTTTTGTTGCCTTCAATTGAGCATCATTGTGACCATGCACACAATACAGGCATACTGCTTTGTCTAATTTTGACCAAAATTTTGTTATGAATGCATTAGAAAAACTGATCGCCGCCAACTACGAAGGCACTATGTCATACGCCGAATATCGCGAGCTCGTTGACCAACTTTTGGAGGAAGGAAAATCAACCGGTCCCAATCAAACCGACGCTCTTCTGGAATATAGTAAAATGAACGTGCAGCGCATGAATCGCTGGGACAAGCACACGAAATTGAGTGATGAAACCGTAGACTTCTTTAAAAATATAAAGCACCCCTTACATGTATTGATCATCACCGAAGGATGGTGCGGTGATGGTGCGCAAATAGTGCCTGTAGTCATAAAAATAATCGAGCAAAATCCGCTGATTCAAGAGCATATTATTCTTCGTGATGAACATCTTGAAATCATGGATATGTTTTTAACCGATGGTAAATCGCGCTCTGTGCCCATGTTCATTTTCATTGATGAAAACGGCAAAGTAGTGAGCAAATTTGGACCACGCCCAAAAGCCGCAATCGAGATGATGGATCAATTGCGCGCAGAAGGCATGGACGCCCATGATGTAAAAGAGAAACTCCATTTGTGGTATGCTCGAGATAAACATCAAGCCATCGAACATGATATTATAGAGGCGCTTTCATAAAGACCGCAAATACACTTCAACTCTATTATAAACCCACAAGCTCTTCACTATCTTCGGCAAGTGAAAAGTTTGTGGGTTATATATTTACTGCACACACGCTGCAAGCACGACGACTCATAGTTTACCTATTACTTTCAAAAAAAAACTGAGCCATGATCATTACCACGAACCTCCGCAAAATGAAAACCGCGCTTGACGGAGATGCGCAATACACCTTGCCCATTGTCAACATTCTCGATCATGATGGATTATTTTACATGAATCCACTTGTGGGAAGCGAGATCACGCTTCGATTTGAAAATGAAATACACTGTGTAGAAACGGGTAAAAAAATCAAGAAAACATTTGGCGAAGGATTGTCCTATGACGCGTTTCTGAAATCGCCAATGGCTTCACCAAGCATCGTAAGACCAGAATTAAGCCGCATTCATGAAGGTATTGCATTGCGTGATTATGAATGGGAAATGGCCCACCACAACCAACCACACTTTGTGTATCTTTCTCGAACATCCGATATCAAAGTGGGCGTTACCCGCGACACCAATGTGCCTTCGCGTTGGATAGATCAAGGAGCAACAGAAGCCATCATTCTCACACAAACGCCCTATAGACAATTGGCAGGGTTGATTGAAGTGGAGCTGAAAGAATCGATGGCCGATAAAACGAATTGGCAGGCCATGTTGAAAAATATCAGCCATGACCAAACTCCGCTCGACCAGAAAAAAAATGATGTATTGAATTTGCTTTCACCCGAGTTTGAATCATTCATTTACGATGATGACAGCGTTACAAAAATTCAATATCCCGTGTTAAACTATCCGGCCAAGGTGAAGTCGATGAAATTAGACACCACACCCGAATACACTGGAAAGTTGACCGGCATCAAAGCACAATACTTGATGTTTGAAGATGGCACGGTGTTTAATGTGCGATCACATGCGGGCTATCGCATGAGTATAATTTACAACGAATGAACGCCAATCAGCAAAAAGTAAGACATCTTCTTTATCGAACTACCTTCGGTATTCATCCTGAAGCCTTCGCTAAATGGGCTGATGAACCAATCAACCAACTCGTCGACGCATTGTTTGAAGCGAGTAAGTCCTTCAAAGACATCAATCATTTTGAAGATATTCGAAAAAAGAAAAAGGAAGTTGGTGGGTTGAAAGTGTTGAAAATGATCTTAAAGAGCCGCAAAGATTTGCAAGAATTGAATCTGGTGTGGCTCGACCACCTTTGTACCTCGAATGCCGCTTTGCGCGAAAAAATGACTGTGTTTTGGCATAATCATTTTGCTACATCTGCTCCATTTCCGGTGCTGATGCAAGCTCAAAATAATCTCATTCGAAAAAATGCCATGGGCAATTTCAAAACATTGCTTCATGAGATTGCGCGCGATCCGGCAATGATTATTTACCTCAACAATCAACAAAATAAAAAAGACGCGCCCAATGAAAATTTCGCTCGCGAAGTGATGGAACTTTTTACTTTAGGGCGAGGTCATTATTCCGAAAACGACATCAAAGAAGCAGCACGTGCATTCACCGGATGGCACGTGGGCAAGGATGGTTATTTCAAATTCGTTGAAAAAGATCATGACTTTGGTTCGAAAACGTGTTTCGGAAAAACGGGCAACTGGAATGGTGATGATATTTTGAATTTCATATTAGAGAAAAAAGAAACATCGCTATTTGTTTGCACAAAGCTGTACAAAGCTTTCGTTTCCCCTCGATTGAATGAAGATTTCATCGAGCTAATGGCGGAAAAATTCAGAGAGACCGATTATGACATTTCATCGGTGCTGCGCTTCATGTTGACGCACGATCATTTCTATGAAGAACAACATCGTGGAATGATCATTAAAAGTCCTGTCGAATTGATTGCGCATTACAAGATGCTTTTTCAGCTTCAATTGAAAAAGCCCAACAACATGATCAAATTGCAAAAAGGACTTGGTCAAGTGTTGTTTTTACCACCCAATGTGGCTGGTTGGCCCGGTGACCGCAACTGGATCGACAGCACCTCTCTTCTACTCCGCATGAATTTGCTCTACCTATTTGAAGGCAAAATAAATTACCAATTGCGTGAAAAAGCTATTGCCGAAACACCAACAGAAGAAGAGAAAGGACAAACGCCGTTTTATGCTAAAATAAATTGGGATAAAACTGAATTGTGGTTCAAAAAAGCACTAGGATCATTTGATCATAAACGCATTGTGTATGATCTCTTAATCAACGCTCCTATCGCTCCACCGAAGCAGTTTGAACAAGTGAAGGGGACTCTAGAACAAGTCCGTTATGTTTTGAGCTTACCTGAATTTCAAGTCATGTAAATATGAAAAGAAGAGCATTTCTCCAAACCAGTGGTTTAGCCGCGGCTTCCATGTTTGTGCCCAAGCTAATTCAAGCTTCAGCTTCCCCTTTTCTTTTGCCTGACACCAATGGACGTGTACTCATTGTCATTCAATGGAGCGGTGGCAATGATGGATTGAACACAGTTGTTCCCTTTACCAATGATCTTTATTACAAGATGCGTCCGACATTGGGTATGAAAAAAGATCAAATCCTCACATTGACCGATGATCTAGGCATACATCCGAAATTGTTAGCGCTAAAAAACATGTATGATAATGGCGAGTTGGCCATCATTGAGAATGTCGGTTATCCCGAACCGGATCGTTCCCATTTCAGATCAATGGATATCTGGCAAAGTGCTAGTGCTTCCAACGAATACCTCAACACAGGCTGGATCGGGCGGATATTGG
>JBMOFW010000098.1:0-10419 GCA_049318685.1 Flavobacteriales bacterium | reverse complement strand
CACCCGTTTACAAGGTCACCCTACTACCCACGAGGGATTGCCCGGCATTCGCGTCGCAAGCGGATCGCTCGGACAAGGACTGTCTGTGGCACTTGGCGCAGCACAAGCCAAAAAACTCAATGGCGACAACACATTGGTGTACACCCTTCACGGAGATGGTGAAATTCAAGAAGGTCAAATTTGGGAAGCGGCCATGTACGCGGCTCACAATAAGATTGATAATATCATCTCGGCAATTGATGTCAACGGTCAACAGATCGATGGACCTACTGAAAAGGTATTGAGCCTCGGAAATCTTCGCGCCAAATGGGAAGCCTTTGGTTGGGAAGTGCTCGAGATGAATGGCAACGATATCGCTGTTATTTTAGAAACAGTTGGTCAAGCGAAAAACATGACCGGCAAAGGAAAACCAGTCATGATCCTCATGACTACCGCCATGGGTAAAGGTGTCGACTTTATGGAAGGCACACACAAATGGCACGGCGTAGCGCCAAATGACGCCGAATTGGCCAATGCCCTAGGTCAACTCGAAGAAACCCTTGGGGATTATTGATCGGGATAGAAACAAACTAGACAATTACAACGATGTTAGATTTTACATTATATACCGCAAATGACACCCGTTCTGGATTTGGAGAGGGTTTGCACGAATTGGGAAAAAACAATCCGAAAGTAGTCGCCCTGTGCGCTGATTTGATCGGATCGTTGAAAATGGATGCCTTCAAAAAGGATTTTCCGGAGCGCTTTTTTCAAGTAGGCATTGCAGAAGCCAATATGATGGGCTTGGCTGCAGGCATGACCATTGGCGGCTACATTCCATTTACTGGAACATTTGCTAACTTTTCGACCGGACGTGTTTACGACCAAATTCGTCAAAGCATTGCCTATAGCGATAAAAATGTAAAAATCTGCGCTTCTCACGCTGGATTGACGCTCGGTGAAGACGGCGCCACCCACCAAATTCTGGAAGATATTGGCATGATGGCCATGTTGCCTAATATGACGGTAATCAATCCATGTGATTTCAATCAAACCAAAGCGGCAACCATGGCTATAGCAGAGCATCATGGTCCGGTTTATCTTCGCTTCGGTCGTCCGAAAGTGACCAATTTCACTGCTCCTGACCAAAAGTTTGAAATCGGCAAAGCTTGGCATATCCACAGCGGACATCATGTGACCATCATTGCCACCGGACACTTGGTTTGGAAATCTGTTGAAGCAGCAAAAGCGTTAGAAGCAGAAGGCATCACCGTTGATTTGATCAATATCCATACTATCAAACCACTTGATGTTCAAGCCATCGTGGATAGTGCGCGTAAAACTGGAGCAGTAGTCACGGCAGAAGAACACCAAATCATTGGAGGACTTGGCAGCATGGTGGCTCAAGCATTGGCTCAACACTGCCCTACCCCTGTCGAGCATGTGGGTGTGCATGATAGTTTTGGTGAAAGCGGTACTCCTGATCAATTGATGGAAAAATATGGTCTCGGAACAACCGATATCATTGCCGCTGCCAAAAAAGTTATCAGCAGAAAATAATTCGCTCAGCAGAGTTTTCCTCAATTCATTAACAACACTTGTCCCACTGTTGGGGCGAGACTAGATTTGCGTGTTACCCAATTTGGGTAGACCTAAACGAATTCTTTTACCATGATTACACGAATCATAGGCATTAATACAAGCACCTATGTCAACGCAGAAATGCGTCTTGATGATTGCGACTCCATTCAACTCGTTGGCCCGAACAACGTAGGTAAATCAACGTTGATCTACACGCTCAACTTCTTGTTTGTTGTAGACGGAAGTAAAATGTCCTTTTCCGGTCAGCGTCGCGGAGATAAGGAAACCATCCACCACTATTTTCCTACGCACAACCAGAGCTATATACTTTTCGAAATCAAGAAAAGCATCAATTACTGCATCTTGGTAAAACGTGATAGCGAAGGCGAACTCGAATACTTCCGCCTCACCGGAGAATACAACCACGATCATTTCTTCAAAAAAGATGGAACACAGCAACGCATTCGTCGTTGGGACGAAGTGCAAGAAACCCTCGAAAAAGAAGGCGTTGAGCTGTATCTCTTCAAATCAAAAACAGAAGTGTTCAACGCGGTATACCAACGCGGTCGCAAAAACGACGCTGTGATTTGGTTGGAAGACAGTGTGCGCACAGACGGATTGAGCAACAACTTCTCTAAGATCTATCGCTATTTGATCAATTCTAAATTGATCACCAATAAGTCCTTGAAAGAATCATTGATCATCGCTGATAACCGTGAGCATGAGGGAATCAATTTTTCTCAAAAGAACAAGAAAGACATCAACGATTTGCTTCGTATCAACGACGAGATCCGCACGATCAAATCGATCCAAAAAGATTTCGAAGAATTCCGCGAAGTAGTCAATTTATACCGTGCAAAAAATCGCATCGTAAGCGACTTGGTCTATGCTTTTGAAAAGCAATACCAAGGTGTAATCAATGAATTGGATAGCTCACGTCTCGAAAAAGAGAAGACCTATCAAAGCACATTGGTGGTGGTGAATGAAAAATATAAACCTCGCCAAGAAGAACTCAACCGCGAAATCGGTAAAAAAGAAACGGAGATCGAAATTCGCGAAAAAGAATTCATCGCTCTTCAAACGCAGATCGATGTCATCAACTCGTTTGAAGACAAAAAATTCCTTGAAGAGTCGTTGATCAATTTGGATGCAAAGCGCCGCGAAACCGAGGTACGCATCACGATGGTCGAAAATCAAAATCTCAATGGCAAACAACTCGAAGGCAAGCTAAACAAGCTCGACGGAGAGTGCAAGCGTCTTGAAGACCAAATTAAAAACTACGACAATCAATTGATCCAAAAAATCACGGATCAAGATGATACGAGAAAGCTTTTGAATACGATTTTCTCTCAAGAATTTGCCGCAATGCCGGACAAATTGGTGAAGAAAAAAGTAACCAAAGGGGGAACTGCTTTGAAGATTTTCGATGGTGAAATCGAGCTTCCAAAAAATATGGAATTGCACGATGTGCCAAGTGTGAAAGCATTGAAAGATGAGTTGGCTGAATTGAAAAAAGAGAAAGCCGAACTTGAAAAATTATGGGCTGTTTCTTTACATATCGACAAAACGCGCAAAGAATTAGAAAAGATTTTGACCGATATCGAAGTAGTGAAAGACAAGCTTCGCAAAATCGAAACAAAACCCGAATTGGAGCGTGCAGCCGGTGAATTGGGTACAGAATTGCGTGCGATGAAAAATGAGCGCGATGCCCTGGAAGATGATTTGAAAAAACTCAAAAAAGAAATTGCGGAGAAAACAAATCTTCTGGATAGCCTTCGCGAGGAAACACGCAAAAATGAAGAGCGCTTAATCGAATTGAAAAAGCGCAAGCAAGAAATTGAAATGTTCGGTATCACACCTACGGAGTATGAAACCACCGAATCTCTCGATGAAATTTATGCGAAAATCCGATTGGCCAATACCGACCGTGAATCGCTCAAAGGTTCGAAAGACCGTAGCTTTGACCAATTGCGTTTCAAAACCAATTCTGCCATTGCGAATGAAACAGAATTCATCAAATATGTAGAAGACGAAATTGCTTGTATCAATGATAAAGAGCGCAGTATCGAAGGTTTGTTAGGTAGCATTTCTACCCAGTTTGCGAACCCTGCATACAATTTGAGAAAGCGTTACGAAGAGTTTAAAACCTTTGTTTACAATCGCTTTAACGAAAGTCTAGCAAAAACCCGCATTTCAAATATTGAATCGCTCAAAATCGAATTGGTCGACAATAAGAAAGTGATTTACGAATTGGAGCGCATTGCTTCGATTGAAAATCTTTCTTCACAATTGGCTTTCGAATTTGAAACCGGCGAAGATTTGAAGATTCTCAACCAATACCTCGACGGGGGCAAATCCGTTGACTTTACGGACTTATTCGACATTGAGCTTCACCTCAACGTAAAAGGTACCGTGAAGCGTGTTGACTTGAAAGAACAAGTAGAGTCAGATGGTACTGACCGTATGATTCGCTTGGTGATCGTAATGAGTATCATCAACCGTTTGGCGATTAGCAGCGAAGAAAATAAGATTGCCCTGTTTATTGATGAGATTGGAACGATCGACGAACACAACCGTCCACAGTTGGTGAATTTCTGTAAAGAGCATAACTTCATTCCAATCTTTGCTGCTCCGCAGCCATACGACGGATTCAGCAAATATTATTTCATCTTCAGAAGCAAAGGAAAAATCAACCTCAACGATAAGCAGCATGCTGTACGTCGCGAAGAGTTAAAAATCGACTAGTATCAGGCTGCAGGCTACAGGCTGCAGCCTGTAGCCTGAAGCTAGATACGGATGCCGGTCATTGTGAGGGAGCCCATCATCGCTTTATCATTGAAGAACGTGGCGCTTTGTTTTTCTCCCTGCATAGCCAACACATAGAGCAAAGGAAGATAGTGATCAGGTGTTGGAATCGCGAGTTTAAAAGACTCTCCTTGGTTTTTATAATCAATGAGTGATTTGTGATCACGCTTGGTGATGAAGTCCTTCATTTTTGTGTTGGCTTCAACAGCCCAGTCAAAGCCTTTATCGGGCATATTCCAAGCGATTCGACCGAGATTGTGCACCATGTTTCCGGAACCAATAATCAAGATGCCTTTCTTGCGAAGCACTGCCAGTTCCTTGGCCAAATCATAGTGATATTGTGCGCCTTGAGTATGATCTAGGCTCAATTGAATCACTGGAATATTTGCGTTGGGATAAATCACATTGAGCACACTCCATGTACCGTGATCCAATCCCCATTCAAGATCATGTCCCACCGTCGTTTTCTTGATGGTCGATGCAATTTCTTTTGCCAATTCTGGATCTCCCTTGGCTGGATATTGTACATCAAACAACGCTTTTGGAAAGCCCCCAAAATCATGAATAGTCTCGGGCTGGGCCATGGCGGTAACAAACGTCCCTTTCGTTTCCCAATGCGCACTGATGCACAAGATGGCATTTGGAACTGGTAAGTTTTTCGCTACCTCTTTCCATCCCTTGGTAAATTCATTCTCTTCAATCGCATTCATCGGATTGCCATGACCAAAAAAAATCACTGGCATTTCCGGCGTTGTGGGAAGCGATGAAGTCATCGCATTGAGATCAGATAATTTCATAGTCAAACCCGCTATCGGAGCTAGCGATAAAAATTTTATAAAGTCCTTTCTATTCATGTGTATTCCAATTCTCAAATATGCTTGTTTATAATGATTTATCCTCTTGATATAGGTCAAGATTTATATAGTTTCGAGTTTTCCCCAAATGATTAACATCCCTTGTCAGTGGATACGATGTAGAATAGATTTGTATGAGGCATAACCACCAATTAACCGTATTATGAATAGCATTGAAACAGAGGCCATTGAGGTACTCGACCGTACAGATATTTACAACAATTTCCCTGTATCAACCCAAGAAATTCCTTTGGTCAAAGTAAAATATACGTTGATTGAAGAATAAGCGATAGAAGCATGATAAAGGCAGAACCGCGGACTATATTAAGTTTCATTCACACTCACTTCGAGGTGATTCGTGACTTGTTTGACTATCAAAACACCGATGGAATCATTACCCGTGAAGTGTATGATATGATTTGTCAAAAGCACGGTCATACGATGAATGCGCGTTTGCGCGAATACCGCGTGATTCGTCCTATTGGGTCGGATTACGAAATGCGCGATGTGTATTACAAACTCATGGAGTTTTTGTTGTTTGAATTCAAGCCGCTGTTGCCTGAAACAATCGAGAAATACAAGGGCTCTATCGGTGATCTTTTCTTGAAGATTCGCAAATACGAACAGCAAGACCGCGACATTCTTCAAGAACGCATCAAAAACCTTTCGCATCAAATCCGTGAATTTGTAGATTTGGTAGAACGCAATGCGTTTCGTTTACTTAGTGAAACGCGTGATTTAAAATCCAACATTGAACGCGTTGAATACCGCGACAAAGTTCACAAAGCTTCGTTCTGGATTGATTATTACATCTTGCCATTGAACAAGATTTTGGACGTTAATCACTCTGAATCTGTAGCCAATAAACTCGTTGAAATTAGCGAATATGCCAACCGCAGTCGCTTGAATTTCAATGATGAAACCGTGCGCTTGGAGTTTGAAAAACTCTACACGCAACTCATTCAAACGAATACCGACCTCCTTCGTCAATCAAAAATCTTGACGAATGAATTGTTGCCTCTGTTGGAACGCATACGCACCGAATCACTCATCCTCACTGGCTGGATTGAATTTCTGCGTAATCCTTACAAAATGGATACGCCTCCATTGCTCAAGGGTAGTCGAAATATGCCTTACGCGAAAGACATGTTGTACAAGACGCGTGAGTTCTTCGAACAATTTGCCCAACCTGAGGTCGTGATGTATGAAGAATCAGATGCTGATTTTGACAAGTGGATTTTTGATCGTGAGGCGTTCATGACCAAATTGCAAAGTCAATTACCCGTGAATGACTTCTTCGGTTGGTGTTTCAAAACTCTTCAAAAGGATTTTGAGCATATCGAAACAGAAAAATATTTTGCCTTGACCGGATTGTTATTTGACGAATCCTTGCAAATTGATTTTCCATCAAAAGCAGAGCGTGTGGAAATCAAGACCACCACTTCTCACCTCAGTGTGCCTAAACTCAAAGTAGAACCCGCAATTAAGTTTTAATACCATGGTTTATCCAGCCAACCACAGACAGATCGTAGAAGAATTGATGAATGGTAAATTCATTCTCAGCAATGAAGAACATTTCAATTCATTGAAGGAAAATGAAAAATTCTATGGTGAATTTTTCAAAGTGTCGTTTGATCTCGACCTCGTATTCAAAACAGAATATGCGTATTTGCTTAGCAAAGAAACCAGCGAAAACTTCTCACGCGACGTGAGTATTTTCATGGCCATATTAAGCTATGAGTTGGACAAAGACGGTCGCAATTTTCTCGAAGCAATTGAATTCAATGAATTTACTACAGAAGAGATCGATCGTTACTTCGACAACAGTTCATTTATTGATTTGATTGAAAGCAACAAAGCGCTCAAAGATCCTGACGGACGCCGCACCTTGATCAATGGTATGGCCCGTCGTAACATCGTTCACAAGAACTTTGAAGACCGTTTCTCTTTCACGCAAGCCTACAAAGTTTTTGTCGACTTCGCAAAGGAACTCGCACTCAAGCGCATGTCTCCCGAAAAAGAAGAAGCTTAAGCAGGTCCTAAGGTTTAGATGTTTATAGGTTTGAAGGTTTCAACCTATAAACATTACAACTTCCAAACCTTAAAACTTAAATGGCGGCTAGGGCTTGTTCGATGTCCCAGATGATGTCTTGATGGTGTTCTACACCCACCGACACACGAACCATTTTATCTGTAATACCCAGTTGTTCTCTGTGATCAGGAGCTACTCCTGCATGCGTCATCGTCAATGGGTGTTCAGCTAAACTCTCTGTGCTTCCCAGGCTCACGGCAAGTTTGATGAGCTTCAGATTATTGAGAAAAGTAAAGGCCTCTTTTTCTCCGCCTTTCACATCAAATGAAACCATGGCTCCGGCACTTTCATACTGCTTTTTGAAAATGGCATGTTGCGGATCATTTTCATCCTTGAATCCGAGGTAATACACCTTCTCCACTTTAGGATGATTCAATAAAAACTCAGCAACTTCTTTGGCATTGATGGCTTGCTTATCCATGCGCACTTTGAGTGTTTCTAAACTGCGCAATAGCAACCAACCTGTCCACGGACCGGCCATATTTCCCAAGAACGTGCGCAATGTTTTCACACGCACCATCAAGGCTTGATTGCCCAATACTGCGCCGGCAATCACATCGCTGTGTCCACCAATATATTTTGTTGCACTATAAACAACTAAGTCACCTCCCAAAGCGAGCGGATGTTGCCAAAGCGGTCCCATGTAGGTATTGTCCACAGTCACCAATACACGATTATCAGCACTCGAATACTGATCTGCAATTTCACGGCACATACCGATATCGATCAAATCATTCGTTGGATTGGCAGGTGTTTCAATATAGATCATAGCCACACGATCCGAATGTCCAGTGGCTTCAATCGCTTGCATCAATGATTCTTTCGATTGGCCGGGCATGAAGCCTAAAGTGTGTACACCGATTTTTGGAAGAAAGTGCTGAATAAAATGATCTGTTCCGCCATAAAGTGGATTGCTATAGACCAACAAATCACCCGGTTTTAAAAACTCCAAAAGCACGGTGGTAATAGCCGACATGCCGCTTTCGAATACAGCGCAGTCGTCCGCTTTATCCCAAAGACAAAGGCGATTTTCGAGAATTTCGAGATCGGGATTATTGATTCGAGAATAAATCAACCCCATCTCTTCATTTGGTTTTTTGGCGCGAATGCCATAGGCTACCTCAAAAAAGGCTTTGCCTTCTTCCGCATTTTTGAAGACGAATGTAGAGGTTTGAAAAATGGGACATTTAATAGCGCCCTCAGACAATTCGGGCTTGTAACCGTGAGACATCATCAGACTCTCCGGCATCATAAAATCTTTCTTATTCATTGGAATGGGTAAAATCAAGTGTCATTGACTTGACTTCGTCAGCAAACCTACAATTAATTGACGACTAAAAAAGCGATAAATGTCACCTCGTAGAATCCACAGGAACCACTCTATTTCAATTAATTAACACGAAATTAACCGAAATTAAAAAATTCGCCGTATCTTTGCGCCGCTTTTCGACACGAGTTCATCTTGTCATTTTCGCGGTACCGCTACTGTAGTCGGGGTTGTTCTTTGAAAAATGAGAGTTGTGATTCAAATCGTTGAAGCAATACAACTTTAATACATTTCATGGAAAATTTCGAAGCCTTAGGGCTAAGTCAGGAAGTGCTACGCGCAATTTCCGAGCTGGGTTTTGTTGCCCCAACCCCAATTCAACAACAAGCCATCCCAACCCTTATGTACGATCAGAGCGACCTAGTTGCTTTGGCTCAAACTGGAACAGGTAAAACAGCAGCCTTTGGTTTGCCGTTGATCGAACTGGTGGACGCCTCTGTTCGTGATACACAAGCGTTGATTCTTTGTCCAACACGCGAGCTTTGCGTGCAAATCACCAAAGACCTTCAGAACTTCTCGAAGTATGCCGGCGGTGTGCATGTGGTACCTATCTATGGTGGCACGAGCATCGAAGGACAAATCCGCGATGTGCGTAAAGGTCCACAAATTATTGTCGGTACGCCCGGCCGTATGGTGGATATGATCGAACGTGGTGTGATTGACTTGTCTAACGTAGAAGTCGTAGTTCTCGACGAAGCGGATGAAATGCTTCACATGGGTTTCAAAGATGATTTGGATACCATCTTATCTACAACTCCTGAAGAGAAAAACACCTGGTTGTTCTCTGCTACCATGCCCGATGAAGTTTCGCGTATCGCGCGCAACTACATGAGCAATCCGGCTGAAATCACAGTAGGTGGTAAGAACACTGGTAATGAAAACATCGAGCACCAATATTACATCGTACATCAACGCGATAAATATCTTGCACTCAAGCGCATTGCCGATTACAATCCCGACATTTTCGCGATCGTATTTTGCCGCACCAAGATTGAAACACAACAAGTGGCTGATCAATTGATCAAAGACGGTTATAACGCGGATGCATTGCACGGCGACTTGTCGCAAGCGCAACGAGATCATGTGATGAAACGTTATCGTACACGCGCTTTGCAAATGCTCGTTGCGACAGACGTTGCTGCACGCGGTATTGACGTGAACGACGTTACCCACGTTATCAATTATAATTTGCCTGATGAAATCGAAAACTATACTCACCGCAGCGGTCGTACAGCCCGCGCAGGTAAGAAAGGGGTTTCGATTGTGATCATCAATATGAAGGAACATTTCAAGATCCGTCAAATTGAAAAAATCATCAAGCAACCTTTCACTAAGGCACACATCCCTACTTCATTTGAAGTTTGTGAAAAGCAATTGTTCCATTTGGTTCAAAACGTGCACAACGTTGAAGTAAATGAAAAAGCCATTGAGGGCTATTTGCCGAAAGTATTCGAAGAACTCAATGACTTAAGCAAAGAAGAAATAATCAAACGCTTTGTTTCAATCGAATTCAACCGATTCCTCGAGTACTACAAAAATGCTCCGGACTTGAATGTGGATGAAAAACGCGGCGAAAAGCGCAACTCGGAATCAGGTGTTGTGAAAATGTATATCAACCTTGGTCAAATGGATGGTCTTGATTTCGCAGGATTGAAGCAATACGTTGCCGAAACCGCGAATGTGAGCGATCAAGAAGTGACTTGGGCCGACATCAAAAACACGTTCTCATTGATAGAAGTACGTACTTCATCATTCGAAACGGTATTGGACGCATTCAAACG
>JBMOFW010000097.1:0-10428 GCA_049318685.1 Flavobacteriales bacterium | reverse complement strand
AGCAACAGGTGTTGGCGGAATCAACCGCGATATTTTTACCATGGGTGCTCGCCCAATTGCGCAGCTCAATTCATTGCGCTTCGGTAAATTGGACAATCCAAAGACCAAATGGTTGGTGAGCGGTGTGACGAAGGGTATTGGTGATTATGGAAATGCCTTCGGTATTCCGATTGTGGGAGGAGAAGTGTATTTCGATGAAAGCTACCAAGCCAATCCTTTGGTGAATGCGATGTCTGTGGGACTTGTGGCCAATGATGCCATTATTTCATCAAAAGCAAAAGGGGTTGGCAATCCCGTATTCATCGTCGGATCAGCTACTGGAAAAGACGGAATCAAAGGCGCTTCATTCGCTTCAAAAGATATAACGGAAGAATCAGCAAAAGACCTCCCATCGGTTCAGGTGGGCGACCCCTTCCAAGAGAAACTCCTATTGGAGGCAACATTGGAATTGGCACAAACTGATGCCATTGCAGGCATGCAAGATATGGGTGCAGCGGGTATTACCTGCTCAACCTCTGAAATGAGCGCTGGTGGTAACGTGGGAATGGACATTCATCTCGACAAAGTACCTACACGTCAAGAGGGTATGGTGCCTTTTGAGATCTTGCTTTCTGAATCACAAGAGCGCATGCTTATCGTGGTGGTGAAAGGCAAAGAAAAAATCGTTCAAGAAATTTTCGAAAAATGGGACTTGCATGCGGAAGAAATTGGTATAGTGACCGAAGGTCCTATGGTACGTTACTTCATGCATGGGGAGCTTGTTTCGGAGATTCCGGCCAAGAGTCTGGTACTCGGCGGCGGCGCTCCGGTTTATGAAAGAGAATACACCGAACCGGCCTATTACCGCGAAGCAAAGAAATTTGATATTAGTCAGATCAAAGAACCCAAAGACCTTGTGGTGATTGGTCGCCAATTGATCGCACATCATAATATTTGTTCGAAACGTTGGATTTATGAGCAATACGATTCGATGGTGGGCACTGCTTCTATGAGTACTAATAAGCCAAGCGATGCAGGTATTGTCAATATCAAAGGCACAAATAAAGCGTTGGCATTAACAGTAGATTGCAACGGTCGTTATGTGAATGCTGATCCTGAAGTAGGGACCATGATTGCGGTGGCTGAAGCAGCGCGCAACATTGTGTGCAGCGGTGGTGAACCTTCAGCCATTACCAATTGCCTCAATTTTGGCAATCCATACAATCCTGAAGTATACTGGCAATTTGTTGGCGCCATAAAAGGTATGGGAGCTGCTTGCCGTAAGTTTGAAACACCGGTGACCGGAGGAAACGTGAGTTTCTATAATCAAACAGTCAATGAGGATGGTTCTGCGCGTCCGGTGTTCCCGACACCGACAATCGGTATGATCGGTGTGTTGAAAGACAAATCATTGCAAACAACGCTTGATTTCAAATACAAAGGCGATTTGATTTATTTGCTTGGCACCAGCCGCGAAGACATCAATTCTTCTGAATACCTCTACAGCATTCACGGTGTGAAGAATTCTCCAGTGCCATTCTTCGATCTCGAAGAGGAATTTGTTTTACAAGCATGTGTGAAGGGCTTGATTCGCAATAATTATATCAGCGCGGCTCACGACGTAAGCGATGGTGGATTGTTTACTACGCTTGTTGAAATGGGATTGCCCAATAGTTTGGGCTTTGATATCGTTACCGATAGTGAAATTCGTCGCGATGCTTTCCTCTTCGGAGAATCGCAAAGTCGTGTTGTGGTAACCGTAGTTGAGGATTATGAAGAAGAATTCTTAGATTTCGTCACCGAAAACAACGTGCAAGTGGTATTGCTCGGTCACGTGACCAAGGGCCGTATTACGGTGGACGAAGATAATTTTGGCTTTATTGAAGACATGCGCCACCTCTACGAAAACACCATCGGTGAGGAGATGGCCAAATAAACGAATTGCGATTTATGGGTTTTTTCCAATATGTAAAATCAAAAGACGGCAAGCGTATCTTGTTGAAGCTACTCGGGATGTACGTGGGCGTGACCGTGTTGATTATGCTATTTCTTTGGTGGTATACTGATCATGGACAACAGGTTTCGGTGCCCGATTTGAAAGGCAAGACGTTGGAAGAAGCTACTGCCATGCTCGAGGAGCGCGATTTGGTGTTTTTAGTGGTAGACAGCATTTATGATCGCCATTCAAAGGGCGGAACTATTGTTGATCAGAGTCCCGCACCGGAACAAAAAGTGAAGCAAGGCCGGGCAGTATTCTTGACTGTTTATCGCATTCTCCCACCTCAAGAAACCATCAATATCAAAGAAGGCGATTTTGCTCAAGTGGCCATTATTAAGTTGAAAAATAAGGGGATTGACTATACTGCGAAGTATGTACCTAATAATGCATTGGTAGGAGCAGTTGTGAGCATTACGTATAAAGGTCATAAGATCAAGCCTGGCCAGCAAATACCGCGCGGAGAACGTGTGGTATTGACCATCGGTACAGCTGCTGATGAGACGGTAGGTATCCCCAACCTAGCTGGATTGAATTACAATCAAGCCATGACCATTTTGGATAGTCTCAACTTGATGGGACAAGCCTTTTTTATGTATGATGTGCAATCTTCGGCCGATTCTGCCGTTGGGCGCATCTGCGAACAAGACCCTGCCTATGATCCCGAAGCTCCCGGTGTTGCGCCCGGCCATATTATCGACTTCCGTCTGTATAATGAGCCATGTCCGACCGATTCGATTCCATAGGCGATACACGACACACGATGACTAAAACCATACGCTTCTCCTTTTTTCTAGCCCTTGCTCTTTTTCAATTTGCGGCCTATGCTCAAGAAATTGAGTCAACTCTTCTTTTTGACATTGAAAAAAGTCAACAATTCGAAAAAGAACGATCCTTTCCGGAGCGCGCCAACCGAGGCGGGGAAACCATTCTCAGTCTTCCGTTTTTTGATGATTTTAGCCGCTATTCGCTGCCCACAGATAATCCTGACATTCCAACAGAATGGCAAATGTGGACCGATGATTATGCGCGTATCAACAACACTTTCGCGGCTTCACCCATGACGTTGGGTGTGGCTACACTTGATGGATTAGACGAAACGGGTTACCCTTACGATTTTACGGATCAATATGCGGAAGGACCTGCAGACACCTTGAGTTCGTTGCCAATTGACTTGAGTTTGTTTGATGCCAGTGATAACGTTTATCTCGTTTTTTTCTACCAACGCGGTGGACTCGGTAATTCACCTGATGAAGGAGACTCTTTATTTGTCGATTTTTATTCTCCTTTCGGGGCCGGACA
Source organism: Flavobacteriales bacterium (assembly GCA_049318685.1). Classification (GTDB taxonomy): domain Bacteria; phylum Bacteroidota; class Bacteroidia; order Flavobacteriales_D; family Sanyastnellaceae; genus JAIXWP01. Next base: position 7,151 of record JBMOFW010000097.1, on the reverse strand, counting down.
ATGGGTTCAACAATGGTCGCTCGATGGTGGCGATATCGAAACTGGATTTACCAAAGTGGCCATTCCAGTCAATCAACCGGAGTTTCTTCTTGAAGGTTTTCGGTTCCGCTTCCGCAATGAAGCGACCATTTCGGGCAATTATGATCACTGGCACATCGATTATGTAGTGCTCGACCAAAGCATCGATCCCGACAATTTTGTTTTTGATGAAGTGTCCATGCAATATCCAGTTGGATCAATGATCAATGTGTATTCCGCAATGCCTTGGACACATTACCAAAGCAATCCGGAATCATTCATGAAAGACGATATCACTTATCGGTACAACAACTTGGGTCCAACGGAAAACATCACCTCCGGATGGCGTTTTCAATATGAAGATATGACCTGGGATTTTCAAGATCAGGTTTTCGATGTAAGTGATAATATGGGTGAAACCACGCAAACCGCTTCTCTTGGTGGGTATTTCTTCGATCCCGAAGTTACCGATACGTGTGCGATATTCGAAGTGACCGTGTTTCATAAACCAACTGATGCCCATTTGCAAAACGACTCGACAACGGTGAAGCAAGTTTTCGCAAATTATTATGCTTATGACGACGGCTCGGCAGAACGCGCTTACGGAGTGCAAGCAGCAGGAGCCAATGTAGCGGTGAAATACCAATTGGCCATTGAAGATACCCTGTATGGTTTGCTCGTGCATTGGACACCTTATGGAAACAGCAATACTTTGGATCCATTCTTACTTCGTGTATGGAGCGAGGGTGGTGGAATACCGGGCGCGCAAATCGAAGAACAGTTCAGCTCGCATTTGCCACGCTATTACCAAGAGGGCTATGATCTTTGGACATACTACCCATATGATAATCCGTTGGCTGTATCCGGAACCATCTATGTAGGTTGGGTGCAGAGCAACAATACCTTGTACAATATCGGCAACGATAAAAACAACGACACCAATACTGGAAAACTGTATTATCAATTGCCTAACGGCAGTTGGACACAATCTCAAGTGACCGGATCCGTGATGATTCGTCCAGTGTTCCGCGCCGGAAAAACCGGTCCGGTGAATGTGGCTGAATTGGATGAAGACGCATTGCTCGTTTATCCAAACCCCACCGAAGATCAATTGAACATTTCAGGGTTGAATCCACAGACAAAAAATACTATCCGTGTATATGATTTGAGTGGAAGAATTGTGCTAACCGAACAAACATTCGGTAATGCTCAATCCATCTTGGATGTGAGTGACTTGAGCCGTGGTACCTATTTCGTAGAGGTTAGTGCGGGCAATGACGCTGTGCATCGCACCAAAATTATCGTGCAGTAAGATGATTGAAGAGGAAGAAGAATCAGCCGCAGAATTAGAAAATGATGATGAGTTATTTGAGCATCATCGAATCGTAGTGGATGGTGGGCAAAAGATGGTGCGGTTGGATAAATTTTTGGTCGATCGACTGGAAAGAACTTCTCGTTCACGAATTCAGGATTCTTGTGATAATGGCTTTGTGCGGGTCAATGGCACACCGGCCAAGAGCAGCTATAAGATCAAACCTCATGATATTGTCACGGTAGAAATGCCCTATCCCGTTAGGGAATATGAGACACGACCGGAGAATATTCCGATTGATGTTTTGTACGAAGATGACGATGTGATTGTGTTGAATAAACAAGCTGGCATCGTTGTGCATCCCGGACACGGCAACTATTCTGGAACCTTGGTGAATGCCTTGATGTTCCATTTCGAGAATTTACCAGCCAATAAACAACATGGTGTCGATCGGCCAGGACTCGTGCACCGCCTGGACAAGTTGACTACCGGCGTGATGGTGATTGCCAAAAATGATTATGCCCTTTCTCATTTATCCCGCCAGTTTTTCGAACGGACCATTGATCGCCGCTATGTCGCCTTGGTTTGGGGCGATTTGGAAAAAGATGGAACGGTGATCGGTAACACGGGAAGAAGTTTACAAAATCGTAAAGTGTTTACAGTTTTTCCAGATGGTAGTCATGGTAAGCATGCCGTAACGCACTATAAAGTACTTGAGCGCTATGGATATGTGACGCTTGTAGAATGTAAGCTAGAAACGGGTCGTACCCATCAGATTCGGGTACACATGAAATATATTGGTCATACTTTATTTGGCGATCTCGAATATGGGGGCGACAAAGTTTTGAAAGGAACTACCTTCACCAAATACAAGCAGTTCGTCGAAAATTGCTTTAAGCTTTTGCCTCGCCAAGGATTGCACGCGAAGTCATTGGCATTTGATCATCCGGTAACCGGTGAACGTCTTTCTTTCGTTAAAGATTTGCCGGATGACATGACCCAAGTGCTCGAAAAATGGAAGCGCTATGTAGGCGATCCAAGCCAATATCAGGATTAGATCGGCCAATATCCTTTTTTCATCAAAATTTCAAATCCTTCTTTTGCGATTGTTCGATGTCCAATTGGGATGATGAATTGATGAATATGGCTTTGCATATATGGGTGGAGTGAACGACCATAGGAAGGTTTGATGAGCGGATCGTGTTGCCCAAAAACGACCACGAATGGCGTTGCAGGATCTAGTTTTTTGAAAATGGCTTGGAGATCAGGCCAGCAAAGACTTAAGGAACCCCAGACATAACGGGCCATTTCAATTTTCTTGGGGTCTTCGATTTGCCGTAAAATAAATTTTGTTCTCGATTTGGGGGTAAGGCCCGTTTTATGTAAAAAAGTAATCACAGGATGCAATTTTTGTGCATGCCGAATGCCCCAACGAAACAATCGGCGTCCTATACCAATTTCGTTTGCGAGTCGGTACGACAAATTCTTGTGCAATCCATCCGGAGAAAAAAGCAAGATGCGGTCGACACGGGTGTGAAAATGCTCGAGAGTGACCATGGCCATGCGTCCACCGAGACTATATCCCATCAAAGAAAACCGATTAACGTTTTCTTTCTTCAAAATAACATCGATCAAGTTCCACCATTCCTGTTTTGAAATGGGGTTGTTTTTGAGTCTATTTTCTGGAAAATAGGCTTCCCCGTGTCCAAATAAATCAACAGCTATGATCCGTTCGTTTCCCGTAAGGAAGGGCAAAATGATGTCGAAATTTTCTTTTGGATGACCGAATCCGTGGAACGCAAGAATTGTTTTATCGCCATTTCCAAACAACTTGTAGGTTAAACTTGGGAGTTGGTCGGAATGTGCTGCTTTGCCCATCATGAATCAAAGATAACAACTTATGCCTGCATATAAGTTCACTTTACATTGTTAATAACCTAAACGTTTCCGGGTGTGTGTAAAAATGACATCAACTAAGTTTATCACTTCTAAAACTGCTGTGCGAAATAATGGATATTGACCTGACTTCCATATTGACAAGCAAGCAGCAATCGGCTGCTGAATTCGGAGAACATGTGTTCTACCGACTTGGCCAAGCGCAGGATAGAAAGAATTTTGTAGAGTTTATTTCAGGGCAAGTTGGAATTCATATTATTGATGAGATTGATTTGCAGTTGCGTGATTTGGTGAAATTGGAACATCCAACCAAGACGTTGACTGATGAAGAATATACGGAGTTGATTCAATTGAAATTGGGTTCAAACTCGAAAGAAGAATATGGTGTTTGGGTGCATTATCCTTGGCGAAATCAAGTTATTCATTTATTAGACGAAATAGAATTTGTTCGTGTTCGAACAATCCGAAACGCCTTCAAAATCACCCCTGAGGAGCAAGCTTTATTGGGTGGGAAAAAAATTGGTGTCGTTGGTTTGAGTGTTGGTCAGTCCGTGGCTCTGGCTTTGGCCATGGAGCGCATTGGAGGAGAGATTCGCGTAGCCGATTTTGACCATTTGGAATTGAGCAATATGAATCGTATTCGCACCGGAGTGGGCAATTTGGGCATGAAAAAAGGAGAATTGGTTCGAAGAGAAATTGCTGAAATCGATCCTTTTATTCGGGTCGAGTTTTATGATAAAGGATTGACCAAAGAAAATGCATTGGATTTTTTGACAAAAGGTGGTCAATTGGACGCGGTGGTGGAGGAATGTGATAGTCCGGATGTCAAATTGATGGTGAGAAAAGAATGTGCGCGATTGGGCATTCCTGTGGTGATGGAAACCAGCGACCGCGGTGTACTCGACATTGAGCGGTATGATTTGGACAAAGATTATCCAATGCTACATGGATTGATATCAAAAGAATATATTGAAACGGAAACGCTCTCACTTGAGCAAAAAAGAGCGGTGATGTTTCAATGCATAGATGTACAAAAAGCTTCTGAGCGGGGTCGACTTTCACTCGGTGAAATCGGTAAAACGATCACCACTTGGCCACAGCTCGCCACAGATGTAATTCTGGGGGGAGCGGTAGCTGCGATGGCTGTGCGTATGATTTTGTTGAACAATGGAATTAAATCGTCGAGAACTTATGTCGATGTCCCGTCAATTATTAGTCAATAAGCTCCTGGAGCAAACCCGCAAAGTGGAACGGCCGGATAAAATTCGGATCCGTGCATTCCGTGCATGCGACGATATCGAAGGCTGTGTGCGTTTTCACCAAGGTCATTCGGAAGTATTGGCTGCTTTTGGTTTAAAGTTGACCTCAGCTGATCCTGTTTGGTTTGATGACCCTAACAGTTACGTGGTGCTTATTGAATCGCTCGATGGCACTCAATCTTATGGTGGTTCTCGCATTCAAATATCCACCGCTCAAACGCCGCTACCTCTAGAATCCGCCATTGGGTTTATGGAACCGCGGATTTTTGAAGTCGTTAAAGAGCTTCGAACAGAAGGCACAGCTGAAATTTGCGGATTATGGAATTCATCGGTAGTAGCTGGTATGGGCATAGGAAGTACATATAGCATTCGCTGTGCTTTTGCGATTGCGGGATATTTGGATATCAAATCCATGTTTGCCCTTTGCTCGCCATATACCTACCGCATGGCTGGTAACTTTGGATTTCGAAAAATGAAACACTTGGGTGAAGACGGCGTATTGCCTTATCCAAGCGAAAAACAGGTGGCTATTGTGACGTTTCAGGATGATGTGAAAGCTATGAATGGTGCGAGTGATGAAGAGCGAACCTTTATCTTTAACCTTCGTACAACGCCTTCACAAATAACCTCCGAGAATGTCGGTAAATCCACCCCTATTGAAGTGCATTACGATCTCAAACTGCGCTAAACATTGGCGCGTCTTGACGACTGTAGTATTCCTGCAGACGCTTGTATTCGCTTCTTTTTCACAAGTCAATATTTTTCGTGGCGATAACATTATGCTCGATCAATACGAGCTCTACAAAGGCACGTCCACGGATATCAATGCGATAGCTTCTTCTAAGGAATTTGAGGTATTGCCTATAAAGGTTCCCAATCTGGGCGCGCACGAAAACAGCATCTATGTTAAGTTTGCGATCCGAAACGAATCACAAGAATTTTTCATTAATGGCTACATCGACAATCCCATGCTCGATGAAGTTGATATTTTTCGACTAGGAGAATCGAACCAATTGATTATCGCCTCAGGCGAGCGATTCTCATTTAGGGATAGAAAGTCGGAATATCCGGCCGTGAATTTTCAATTGTTTATCAAACCAGGACAGACCATTGAATATGTCGCTCGCATTAAAAGCGGCGAACAAATGCTTTTGCCAATAAAAATTGGAAAAGAGAAACTCATCAATTCCGAACAATCGCGAAAAGAGCTTTTCTACGGGTACTACATTGGTTGGGTATTGGTGATGTTGATTTATAATTTATTCATCTTCCTCACTGTTCGCGATAGAGCTTACCTGACATATACTTTTTACATTTTGACAGTAGGGCTTACGCAGCTTGTGCTCAATGGATATGCTTCGAAATATTTGTGGCCAAACGCAGAGTGGGGGGCAAGTATCGCGAGTATTGTTATTCCCGCATTGAGTGGTGTGGCAACGGTGATATTCTCCCGTGGTTTTATTCAAACCAAATTATACACGCCGCGCATCGATAAATTACTTTTGGGCTATTTAGCTATTTATGGTGTAATTCTCGTGCTGGCGTTCACCAATAAGTCACATTTAGCCTATGTCTTAATCGACTTCAATGCCGCGTCTGCGTTGATATTGGTTTATTCTGCTGTAGTTGCTTCTCGCAAAGGATTCAGACCGGCAAAATTCTTCTTGGTGGCGTGGGTCATTTTCTTGATTGGCGTTACGCTTTTCGCTTTGCGCAATTTCGGGGTATTGGCTTTCGATAATGTAACCAACTACGCGTTGCCAATTGGCTCTGCTTTGGAAACAGTCTTGCTTTCATTCGCCTTGGCTGATCGCATCAATCAATTCAAAAAGGAAAAGGAAGATTCGCAACATAAAATGATTGCGGTGATGTCAGAAAACCAGCGACTCATAGAAGAGCAGAATGTGCAATTGGAATTGAAAGTGCATGAACGGACCATTGATCTTGAAGCGGCCAACCAAGAATTGAATGAAACACTTCAAAATCTGAAGTTGACCCAAAATCAACTCGTGGAAGCGGAGAAACTTGCCTCACTCGGTCAAATGACTGCAGGTATTGCGCATGAAATCAATAACCCCATTAATTTCGTTTCTTCCAATGTGGTGCCTTTGAAGCGCGACATTGAAGATATCTTGGAAGTGCTCAATGACTATGAGGCGATTCAATCAGAGGAAGATTTCAAAGCTAAATTGCCTGAAATACAATCGAAGATAAAAAAGCTCGATGTTCCTTATCTCAAAACAGAAGTGAATCAGCTTTTGGGCGGCATAGAAGAAGGAGCGCGACGCACAGCGGAGATCGTGAAAGGATTGCGTATTTTCTCGCGCATGGATCGTGACACGTTGGTGAGCAGCAACGTCAACGATTGCATCAACAGTACCTTGGTGGTTATGAAGTCCGCGACAAAAGGCGAAGTGATCATAGTTAAAGAATTGGATGCTAAAATGCCTGAAATCATGTGTTATCCCGGCAAATTGAACCAAGTGTTCATGAATATCATTGCCAATGCAGTCTATGCCACAAGACAAACCGGTCGTAGCGTGCACGAAAGGAAGGTAGAAATTCAGAGCCGTTTGGCTGAAAAAGAGGTAGTTATCGAGATTACCGATAACGGAATTTGGGTAATAAGATTTGGAGTGGGCGGAATGGATTTACTACCAAAATTT
>JBMOFW010000096.1:0-10531 GCA_049318685.1 Flavobacteriales bacterium | reverse complement strand
ACCTTCAATTTTATGCAAATCAAAAGCGTGCAAGGGCTGTCCAATTTCGTGTTGGATATAATTGGTGATATCGACAATATTGTTTATCGGACGCAAGCCAATGGTGGCCAAACGCTCTTGCATCCAAGTTGGTGATGGTGCTACTTTGATGCCTTCGATCACAACACCAGCGTAACGTGGTGCCCCTTCTACGTCCTTCACCTCCACTTGAATAGTGCTGGAATTTTTAGAAGAAATCGCATTCACTTGTGGTCTTTCTAAAGAAAACTCCACGCGATCGAGACCTTCCATATTGCGCAATGCTGCGGCCAAATCGCGCGCAACACCAATATGAGAAAAGGCATCAGTACGATTTGGAGTTAATCCTATTTCAAGACAATAATCTGTTTTGATATTCAATTGTTCCGCAGCCGGTGTGCCCGGCATGGCCGAAGCATCCAATACCATAATACCAGCATGGCTCACTCCCAAACCCAATTCATCTTCAGCGCAGATCATACCGATGGATTCCGCGCCGCGAATTTTACTCTTTTTAATCGTAAATGATTCGCCCGATGAAGGATACAACGTGGTGCCGACTGTGGCGACCAAGACTTTCTGTCCGGCTGCCACATTTGGCGCGCCGCAAACGATTTGCACAGGATCGCCTTCGCCCAAATTGACAGTGGTAATGCTCAAACGATCAGCATCCGGATGTTTTTCGCACGTGAGGACTTCACCCACCACTACACCTTTCAATCCACCAGGAATGGTTTCTACTTTCTCGATGCCTTCTACTTCAAGTCCCACAGCAGTGAGCACTTCCCCCATTTTCTCTGGAGTAAGAGAACACTTGATATAATCGTTTAACCAGTTGTATGAAATCTTCATATCGCAAAGATAAGTTTCCTTATCACTTATAAATTAATACCTGCTTTTCGTTTTCGTTGGCAAATCCGCGATACATCCCTTCCGAATTGAAAGGGAGCGCAATGTTGCCAAGATGATCTATGGCGATCAAACCTCCCTCACCGCCGAACTTCACGAGTTTATCATTTACTACATAAGCGCACGCATCGTGCAGACTCATGCCTTTGTATTCCATTAAACATGAAATATCGTAAGCCACAACAGCACGAATAAAATACTCGCCATGACCAGTGCACGAGATAGCACAGGTTTTGTTGTTGGCATAGGTTCCAGCGCCGATCAAAGGACTATCGCCCACTCTTCCCCATCGTTTATTCGTCATGCCACCGGTAGAAGTAGCCGCGGCCAACAAACCATGTTGATCCATGGCCACAGCGCCTACGGTGCCAAACTTTTTGTCCTTCGTATGGTCCAACTGATAGGTATTTTCATCCTTTACTTCTTGCCACTGTTGATAGCGAAAGTCATCGTGAAAATACGCCGGACTTTCTTTCTCGATGTGGTGCAAATCACCAAACTCTTCGGCTTGTGCACCGCACAAAAAAACGTGACCGCTTTTTTCCATAACTATTCGTGCAAGATGTACCGGATTTTTGGTAGAAACAATTCCAGAAACAGCGCCTGCTTCCAATGTATCTCCACGCATGATGGAGGCATCCATTTCGTGCGTGCCGTTATGCGTAAATACAGCACCGCGCCCCGCATTGAAAAGGGGATTATCTTCCAAGGATTTTACCGCAATTTCCACGGCATCCAACGCACTACCGCCATTTCGCAATACTGCTTCTCCGGCGTCTAATGCTGCTTGTAATCCTCGTGTATAGTTGGCTTCCTTTTCAGGAGTCATCAATGCTCGCGTAATGGTGCCTGCACCGCCATGTATGGCTAGAGAGAATTTCATGAGTTCTCCTCAGTTTCTATTTCACCAGATTCGAACTTGCGTTCTTTCACATGATAGAGATTGCCATGAACAAGGATGTGTACTTTCAAATTTTCAACAGAAATCGGAGTCCCCATATTGATATCCGTGATATTGGAATGCGCGATATCACGACCATCGATGATTACCACGGCACCACTACCAATCGCCTCGAGGTGTGTACCATCGGTCACGATCACTCCGGTATCCTCACCCAAACCGATTCCAGTGCATGATGGATTGCTTGCTACAGCCTGCGCCAAGCGATTGAAACGTCCACGTTTGTCAAAGTGTGAATCAATAATTACATTGGGCATAAAAGCCAAACCTGTGGTGATTTTTACTTCACCTTTGAGGTGAGCCAAGTCACTACGGCCTTGATATATCATCGTATTGCTCATTGCCATTGCGCCAGCACTGGTACCGGCAATCACCAATCCATGATCGATGTAGCGTTCAAGAACAATTTCTAAAAAGCGTGTTCCTCCGAAGATGGTCGTCAAACGAAGTTGATCTCCACCCGAAAACATGACACCATCGGCCACAGCAATACGTTCTTCGAATTCAGATTTTTTTGCATCCTCGCGATTTTTGATATTCATGACGCCCACATTAGAACATCCGATCTTCGAAAACGCGGTCATGTAGTTTTCAGCTACTTCTAGCGGAATGCTGCTAGCCGTAGTAATCACTTCGATGCGTGCATTTGTCCCCCCCATTTCTTGAACTACTCTCTTGAGTATTCCAAGTTCGAAAAAGTGCAGATTACCATGTTGATTGTAGTATCCTTCACTTTCCGTTCCCTTGTCCTCAGCGCCACCTATGGCGATGAGACGTCCTGTTGGTTTTTCCAAAATGCTATTTTTATTGGTTAACGTTGGCAAAAATAGAAGACTGTTCTTATTTGAAAACCACATATTTTCATGGAATCCACAATTTTTTTCAACGGTATTTCGTCGAACGTGCCAAAACTTTCGCCATGTTTGTTTTTATAGATCGCAACCAAACCTTAACCAACCATGAAGATTCTTGACATTAAAGTGATGAAGGGACCAAACTATTGGTCAATCAGAAGACATAAAGTTATCCAGATGAAACTGGATCTCGAAGAGATGGAACAATTTCCGACCAATAAAATTCCGGGATTTGGCGAGCGATTGAAGGCATTACTGCCATCGATGCATGGTCACCGTTGCTCCGTTGGCGAGCCCGGTGGATTCTTTTCTCGTGTTGAGGATGGCACCTGGATGGGGCATGTGATTGAGCATATTGCCCTCGAAATTCAAACGCTCGCCGGCATGCAATGTGGATTTGGCCGTACGCGCGAGACCTCCAAGTCGGGAGTTTACAACGTTGTATTCAGCTACATGGAGGAGAAAGCCGGTATTTATGCCGCAAAAGCCTCAGTAAAGATTGCAGAAGCGCTTATTGCCGGTACCGATTATGATTTGGCAACGGATATTCAGACTCTGCGCGAAATTCGCGAAGATGAACGTCTTGGACCATCAACCGGTTGTATCGTAGATGAAGCTGTATCGCGCGGCATTCCTTTCATTCGACTCAATCGCCACAGTTTAGTACAATTGGGATATGGCGTCAATCAACGCCGCATTCGCGCAACCATAGCTAGCACCACAGGCAGTATTGCTGTGGACATTGCCTGTGATAAAGAAGAAACAAAAAACCTGCTCGGTGCGGCTGAAATTCCGGTGCCGAAAGGCCGAATCGTATACAGCGAAGAAGGATTGCGCGACGCCATCGATTCGATCAAATATCCTATTGTCACCAAACCCGTTGATGGAAATCATGGCAAGGGCGCCACGACCAATATTACGGATTGGGAAGGAGCAATAATTGGATTACAAGCTGCAAAAAAATACTCCCGTGGAGTCATTGTCGAAAAATTCATCACCGGATTGGATCACCGCGTGCTAGTGATCAACTACAAATTTGTTGCTGCGGCTATTCGCAAACCAGCAGCAGTAAAAGGAGATGGCAAACATAGCATCCAAGAATTGATCAATTTAACCAATGCCGATCCACGTCGCGGGTATGGACATGAAAAAGTATTGACTCAAATCAGCATTGATGATTTCTTGATGGAAATGCTGAATCGCGAAGGCTTGACCTTGGAATCAGTGCCTGAAGCAGGTCGTGAAGTATTTTTAAAACCGACTGCCAACCTGAGCACAGGCGGTACAGCCACTGATGTGACGGATATGGTGCATCCCGATAATATTTTTATGTGCGAACGCATTGCCCGCATTGTTGGGTTGGATATCTGTGGAATCGACATCATGGCTCCCGATTTGACAACCCCTGTGAAGGAAAACGGCGGTGCAATTCTTGAAGTCAACGCTGCTCCTGGATTCCGCATGCACATCGAACCCACCGAAGGTTTGCCGCGCAACGTGGCAGAGCCGGTAATTGATATGCTCTATCCTCCTGGATCGAGTGCTCGAATTCCAATTATCGCTGTATCGGGAACCAATGGTAAAACGACTACTACTCGATTGATGGCGCATATCGTGAAGCAGATGGGACATAAAGTGGGTTATACCACCACGGATGGCATCTACATTCAGAATCAGATGATGATGAAGGGCGATTGCACCGGTCCGGTAAGCACTGAATTTGTATTAAAAGATCCTACTGTAGACTTTGCTGTTTTAGAGTGCGCTCGTGGCGGGATCCTTCGGGCCGGATTGGGATTCCATAATTGCGATATCGCCATTGTAACGAATATCGCAGAAGACCACCTTGGTTTGCAAGACATTGACACACTTGATCAATTGGCCCGTGTAAAAAGTGTAGTGCCTGAAAGTGTATTCCCAGAAGGTTATTCGATTCTGAATGCCGATAACCAATACACGGTTGCCATGGCCAATAATCTGAAGTGCAATATTGCCTATTTCTCTTTAGACGAAAACAATCCGGTAATTCAAGAACACATTAAAAAAGGTGGATTAGCGGCTATTTATGAAAACGGCTTTGTGACGATTTGCAAGGGAACTTGGAAAATCCGTGTAGATAAAGCGAGCAGCATACCATTGACTTACGGCGGAAGAGCTACATTTAATATAGCCAATATTTTGCCTTGTTTATTGGCTGGCTTCATTCGCAACTTCAGAATCGAAGACATGCGCATGGCATTAGAAACGTTCATTCCAAGTCCGGTTCAGACTCCTGGACGTATGAATATGTTTCATTTCAAAAACTTCACCGTGATGGTGGATTATGCGCACAATGCACATGGATTCATGGCGATAAGCGACTTCCTTTCAAAGGTAGACGCTTCACCGAAAGTGGGTATTATCGCTGGTGTAGGTGATCGTCGCGATGAAGATATTCGCAATCTGGGTCGCGTGGCCGCCGGCATGTTTGACGAAATTATCATTCGTCAAGATAAAAACTTGCGTGGACGCTCTGAAAAAGAAATCATAGACTTAATGACTGAGGGCATTCAAAGTGTAGGTGGAGACAAAAAGGTGACGGTGATTCCTAAAGAATCAACTGCGATCGATTACGCCATACAAGGTGCAGTTCCCGGTGCATTCATTACGATATGCTCTGATGTAATCCCGGACGCTTTGGACCAGATCTTGAAATACAAAGAAGAAGAAAATATTGGCGTAAAAGAACTTTAATCGTTAAAGTAGTCAACGATTGCTTTTCTAATTAACAATTCTTGTTCTTGAGGGGATAGTGGTGGTAGGTTCTCAACTCGATTGAAATGAGGCCAGCCATCACTGTCCCTTCCGTCGTATTCATAGTAGCCAAAAGGCTCTAATAAGGTACAGACTGCAATGTGCATCAACTCAATTTTTTGGTCCTTTTTATACGACTGGTAATCCTTTCCAAGTTCCTGAAGACCAATCAACAAGAGAATAGCCGCGTAGTCTAATTTTTCACCAAAAGATTCCGAAATCTTGGTCACGGTCTCATTCCACTGCTTTTCGAAAATGTAATCCATTTGTTAGAATTTTGTTATGCTGCACAAATGTTTAAAAAAATGAACAACCAATTACGCTAAACTTCGTCATTTTATTGTTAATTTAGCGGCCGTACTACCTAACAGAATACCAAAATTCTATATGAACCAGATGTTTCGCGCTTTCTTGCTCTTGGCTATATCGCTCGGTGTCAATACCGTAGTGTCAGGACAAAGCCGCATCGATTATCTCGATCCACAGTTTAATGTGGTAAACGACTCACTTCATTCGAAGTTCATTCGCAATGTTGAAGCTATATCTGACACCACTTACAATGTTAAGATTGTGTATCGCACCGGTGAGTTAATGATGACTGGCGTATTTAAAGACAACAATCTTCAAGTGGAGCATGGCGACTTCGTTTATTATTATGCAAACGGCGTTGTCGAATCACAAGGCAAATACAAAAATGGCAACAAAGTAGGCGTTTGGAAGCGTTGGAGCTATGATGGATCTGCAAAACCTGACCGTCAATACCAAGATGAAAATTTCAAACGTTCAAATCGTTCTACCTCTTCTCCAAAATTCCCCGGTGGGATGGATGCCTTGGTGAAATTGGTTAATGATAGCCTTCGTTACCCTGAAGAAGCGCGTGATCGTTCAATCGAAGGAACTGTTTATGTGACATTTATGATTGATGCCGCCGGCGATGTTCGCCAAGCAGAAGTTTCAGAGGGTGTTCATTATTTGTTAGATGAAGAAGCTTTGCGCTTTATTTCTACCTTACCAACTTGGACGCCGGCTACACGCAATGGCCTCCCTGTTGAAAGTAGTTTTATCATGCCAGTAACATTTAGCTTGGCTCGCATGACTCCAGCGCATTCTACCAATAGCGCTTCGATGCCCCCGAAAACGACAAATTGATTCAATTCAACAAAACGATAAAAAAAAACGATCTTCAAATGAAGATCGTTTTTTTTTGTCGGGATGACAGGACTTGAACCTGCGACCACACGCCCCCCAGACGTGTACTCTACCAACTGAGCTACATCCCGCAGAATGAGGGCGCAAAAATAATGGATTGCATGTATTTTCCAAGAAGAAAAAAGTAAGCCATAAAAAAAGCCGTCCCAGAGGTGGTTGGACGGCTTTCTTGAACTTTCCGAAGAAAGAATATTATTCGATAGTCACCGATTCTTCACTGGTTTCCTCTTCTTCAATCTTAATGATACCGGTACCGTAAAGACTTCCCTTGGTCGCCTCGATATCCAATACCGCAAAACCTGCTTGACCTTGCTTATAAAAATCACTGAAATTAAAAGTGACCTGACCAGTTCCATTGGTCACGGCAGTGGTATCAAAACGAATTTCACAGTTTTCACAATCCTCTGAGGGAGAACCGTAAAGACGCACTGTTGCTCCAGGTACAGGTGCCCCGTCTTCGTTCAAAACGAGCACAGTAGCAATGGTTTCTTCATCTTTCTTGCAAGAAGAAAGAATAAAAACAGAAGAACTGAGGATAACAGTTGAAAAGAGCTTTATGGCTTTGGTGGTTGTCATAGCGTGGTTTGCTTAATTTCGCATCCCGATTTCGTAAAAATCGGATTTCGGTTTTACAAAGAAAACAAATTTATGCAAATGAAAAGACTTTTCTTCATCTTAGTTGGTTGCACAGCCCTAACATTGATTTCCACAACTACAGGATGTAAATCGAGAAAATCAGGTACACAAACCGCTGAAACCTCCGATAGCACGACTATTTCAACCAACGAAAACACAACACAGAACAAAGAGAATATGGAACAAATCGACAACAGCCCCACAACAGGAATTAAGGTGAAAATTCATACCACTTACGGCGACATGACCGTATTGCTGTATGATGAGACACCACTTCACCGTGATAATTTTGCCAAATTGGTGAAAGAGGGCTATTACAATGACCTGCTTTTCCACCGTTGTATCAAAGGATTCATGGTTCAAGGTGGCGATCCCAATAGCCGCAACGCAGCACCTGGCGCTCAATTGGGCGTTGGAGGTCCTCCCTATAAAATTCCGGCCGAATTCAATCGCAATTTGATCCACAAAAAAGGTGCATTGGCAGCGGCCCGTCAAGGCGATGCGGTCAATCCTAAGAAAGAAAGCTCAGGAAGTCAATTCTACATTGTACAAGGCTCTGTGATGAAAGATATGCAAATCGATCAGGTTCAGCGTTATGTCCAACAAAAAGACAGCGCCTTTCAATACACACCGGCACAACGTGAAATCTATAAAACCGTTGGTGGTACAGCCCAATTGGACATGGATTACACCGTTTTTGGTGAAGTAATCGAAGGATTGAATATCATTGATTCTATTGCTGCTCAACCGACCAACCAAGCGAATCGTCCAAATGAGGACATTAAAATGACTATGGAGATTATCAAGTGATCTCTACATTTGCCATCGCATGCAAGAAAAAATAAATCAATATATCGCTGAAATTTCATCGGCTGTTGCGCAATCAGCCGATGAAATCGAACAGCTTCGCATCAAATTCGCCGGTAGAAAGGGCATATTAAATGATTTGTTTGAGGAATTCAAACTAGTTCCGAACGATCAGAAAAAGGTGCTTGGTCAAGAGCTCAACAAACTTAAAACGGCCGTTCAAGCCCGTTTGGAAGAACTTCAATCTGCTTTTGGCGGTGGCATAGCGGAGAAATCAGAAGGGTTGGATTTGACCCGTCCATCCGGCGCCGTTGCTCCGGGTACACGTCATCCCCTTTCCATTGTGCGCCGTGAAATCCTCGAAATCTTCGAGCGCATCGGATTCACTGTGGCAGATGGTCCTGAGATTGAAGATGATTGGCACGTATTCTCCGGCTTGAATTTTCCACCGGAGCATCCTGCACGCGATATGCAAGACACCTTTTTCATCGAAAAAGATCCGGATTTGGTGCTTCGCACACACACCAGCAGCGTACAAGTGCGCGCCATGGAAAATCGCAAACCGCCTTTGCGCATTGTTATGCCGGGCCGCGTGTTTCGCAATGAGGCCATTAGCTCACGCGCTCACTGCCAATTCCATCAAATCGAAGGATTGTATATTGATGAAGGCGTTTCCTTTGCCGATATGAAACAGACCTTGCTCTACTTTGCACAAGAGTTTTTTGGCAAGGCGAAAATTCGTTTGCGCCCTTCCTACTTCCCATTTACGGAGCCGAGCGCTGAAATGGACGTATATTGGGGATTGAATAGTGAGGCGGATTACCGCATTACCAAAGGTACTGGTTGGTTAGAAATCCTTGGTTGCGGCATGGTCGATCCCAACGTCCTAAAGGCTTCGGGCATCGATCCAGAGAAGTATTCAGGTTTCGCTTTTGGAATGGGAATCGAGCGTATTACGATGTTGCGCTACCAGATTGATGATCTCCGCATGTACTTCGAAAACGACGTGCGTTTTCTCAAACAGTTTGAGCGTTTTGTTTAAGAGATAGTGTACTTATTACACTAAGTTAGAACAAATGCGGGTGTTTTGCGCCCGCTCACTTATATTTGCCACATACATTAAAGACATGGCTACAGAAATTGCAGGAAAGAAGAAAGCAGAATCAAAGACTTCTGCCAACAAGAATGCTAGTCGCTTTACAGCTGACACTTACAAAAAGTGGTACCGCGAAATGCTGCTCATGCGCAAATTCGAAGAGAAGTGCGGTCAGCTTTACATCCAACAAAAATTTGGTGGCTTTTGTCACTTGTATATTGGTCAAGAGGCTATTCTCTCTGGAATGATGGCTGCGATTCGTCCGTCAGACCGTGTGATTACAGCTTACCGCGACCACGCTCATCCACTAGTGATGGGTACAGATCCCAAAGCGGTTATGGCTGAATTGTATGGAAAAGCTACCGGAAGCTCAAAAGGAAAAGGGGGTTCGATGCACATGTTCGACAAAGAGCATAATCTCTTTGGTGGCCACGGTATCGTAGGTGCTCAGATTCCGATGGGCGCGGGAATTGCCTTTGCCGACAAATACCGCGGTGATGACAACGTGACCCTCACTTTCTTTGGTGACGGTGCTGCCCGTCAAGGTGCTTTGTTTGAAACATTCAACATGGCGATGACTTGGAAGTTGCCGGTAATTTTCATCATTGAAAACAATCAATATGCGATGGGTACATCCATCGAGCGCACATCAAACGTTACGGATTTGAGCACACTCGGTGCTTCATTCGAAATGCCAAGTGAAACGGTTGATGGAATGCGTCCTGAAGCGGTTTGTGATGCCATCGAACGCGCTGCTGCGCGCGCTCGTGCAGGCGAAGGACCAACCCTCCTCGACATCAAAACATACCGCTACAAAGGCCACTCTATGTCGGATCCTCAAAAATACCGCACCAAAGAAGAAGTAGCCGAGTATCAAGAACAAGATCCTATCGAACACGTTTTGCGCGTGATTCGTGAAAATAAATGGATGACTGAACAAGAAATCGAAGGTGTTGAAGAAGAGATCAAACACATCGTGGATGAGTCTGTGAAATTTGCAGAAGAATCTCCGCTTCCAACGGCCGACGAATTGTACAAAGACGTTTACTCGCACGACGATTATCCGTATGTGAAGGACTAGAAGAGAACGGGAATAAGAACGAGAACAAGAACAAGAACAAGAAAAAACCAAAGAATACCATGGCGAACATTATTCGCATGCCGAAGTTGAGCGACACGATGACCGAAGGAACTGTTGCTGTGTGGCATAAGAAAGTAGGAGATAAAGTAAAATCCGGCGAATTGTTG
>JBMOFW010000095.1:0-10663 GCA_049318685.1 Flavobacteriales bacterium | reverse complement strand
GAGATAGACCAAGTAGATCATTCGCCTCAATGTGGTAATGATAGACACCGTCCGGAACAAAGTAATCACTGCTGCGTGTATTGCCGAGCCATTTTTCTGTCGGATCAAATGTTTCAAAAATCAAAGCACCCCATCGATTGTAGATGCGACAATGATAGTCCCCAATACCCGTCATTTCCGGTATCCAAAAGTCATTCATGCCATCATTATTGGGTGTAAATGAATTGGGAGCAAAAAATAAAAATCCATTGATCACCAAACGCACCTCATACATATCATAACAGCCAAATTCATTCATCACAAATTGCGTAATGGATTGATTACCGGCTTCATTCCAAACATAGGTAAAATCACATTGATCAGAGAATCCACCATCGCTCATATAATAATTGCATGAAATACTGTAGGCGGATGTATCGGTGACACTGATCTCTGGATTCAAGATGTCAAGGTTTGTAATATCGACCGTGAAGCCTGCTTGCGGAATGTCGAAAACGTACACAGCATTAGGAAACTGTTGCGTCAATGATGCGATGCACCCGTTCACAGTATATGCTGTGACCGTGACATCGTAATATCCAGGGAGTGTGTAAATGTGGCTTGGATTCGCGGAGGTTGCAGTGGAGCCATCACCAAAATTCCATGTATAAAATAACTGCGTTTCGGATGTTCCGTTGGCTTCAAATTGAGCATATAAATCCGGACAACCTTCAACATTATTGATCTCGGCCGCGATAGTAGGATCCGCAGCCACCCACACATCATCAACGTACTCACGCACGCATCCATTTTCACTTACCGTCAAGGTGACGAAATAATAATCCGGACTATCAAAACTGATGTTTTGCGGATTCATCGAATTGCTCGTAGCCATGGAGGCATTGGGACCGAATGACCATTCGACTATGGCCTCGCTTGAGGTAATACCTATAGCTTCAAAATCAAAACTATTGACAGATAGACATTGCGGAGCTTGCTCTTCAAAACTTGGCGCGAGCAACTCATAAATTTCAAAGAGCATATTGGTCGTATCCGGACACGTGAATGGCGCTGAAGCAATCAACGTTATGTTGTACCAACCTGAATCAGGAAAGGTGAATGTTGGGCTCGCTAATAGCGATTGATCGCCATTGATAGGGGTATTGAAATTCCAATAAAAATCGGTTGCGTTGGTTGAGTTTTGCTCAAAGGTGTATGTGTATCCCGCACAAAACGATTCTTGCGCAACAATGGATGCAACCGGATCGGGCGGATTGTCTACCACCAATTCATCGGTTTCCTCACAATTATTATCCGTTATCGTTACCGTTACCGTGTTGGTCAAATTTTCCGGATTCAATTGGATATTCGTTGGACTGGCAAGATTGCTTGTTGCCGGAGAAGCACCCGGCCCAAAGTTCCAAGAATAGACAGCAGCATTGGATACGTTGGCATCAACCGCAAACGAATAGCGGTCTTCATTGTTCACACAGGCATATTCTCCCAAACCAATGATGGGTTGAATAACCGGAAGGGCCGTATAGGTGGTGATGGCCGTATCTGCGCAAGGCCAACCAGGATTGGCAATAAGCATGATATTGTAAGTGCCTTCGGCGGGATAGGTAAAGAACGGATTGGCGACATTACTTGTATCACTATCAATATTCAATACCCCAAAATCCCAATGATAGAAAGAACCATTGGTCGATGTGTTTTCAAATTGTATACTCAAGCCATCACAAAAATTCGTTTGTTCCGGGATTGAAGCAATGATGTTGGGATCGCAAATGGTCACATTGAATTGAAAGTCACGATTGGATTGATTTACTAAAACGCCGTTGCGGTATTCGCTGACACAGATGCCGATCACATACTGACCTACTTGCGTCGCAGTGCCAGTGATATATCCCGTTTGTGGGTCAATCTGAAAAGCCGGATTGCTCGTTATTTGATATCCAGAAGAAAATCCATTGGCCCAACTTACGTTTACATAAGGTGGGTTGTCTGGCGGTTGCGGTGCAGGAATATCTGGTGATGCCCCATTGTAGGGAGTACAGAATTCATACACCAATGAATCACCATCAGGATCGGTGGCCCCGTGATCAAAGAAAAATTCAGCATTTGCGCATAACGCTACCGGAGGAAAATTGACGAATCGAGCAGAGGAGTTGGTTCCGTTGAGAAGATCTGTTCCGGGTATTTCGGTCACCATTGAAGTTCCTGTATCATCCGGAAAATTGAGATTGATTATCGATGGGTTGCGACAACAACGTTGATAAACCAAGGTATATCCGCCGGGATTGGCTGGTAGATTTACCGTCGTCACGTATCGCGCGCGCTGCACGCACAGATCAGGCGGTAAAACAAAGCAAGGATTCTCCAATTCGATGGGTACGACATCGACATTCGACTCTACAAGATCTACCGATAATTCTTCGTAAAGAAAGCCATCCGAAGAAGTAAATACACCGATGGACGCGGTTTGGTCGAAATAGGTTCCGTTGACATTGGTTGGACCGCAATCTCGATAGACGTATAGTGTGATTTGATAATTGTTGTTGCCAAGATGGGAATAATAGATCTCGCCGCCCACAATATGGGTTGCTCCCATTTCGCCGACAAGGATCAGCGAAAAAGTGAAACAAAGCAGCAAGAAGCGGTATGCAAAAGTGGCAGCCATTATGCGGTACACAAGGTACGTTAATTAAGACAAAAACCCTACTTAGAGGTTGCATGAATCTGCAACACTATTGAATACCTTCGCATCATGAATGAACTCACTCATTTGGATAGTCAAGGCAACGTCAATATGGTGGATGTTGGCGCTAAGGAGGCAACGCATCGCACGGCCAAAGCAATGGGTCGGGTATTCCTGCCGAAAAACGTCATGGAAAAATTAGCAGAAAGCCAATTTCAATCCAAGAAGGGAAGTGTGCTGCAAACGGCCATTCTCGCTGGAATCATGGGCGCTAAAAAGACGAGTGAGTTGATTCCGTTGTGTCATCCGCTGCTTTTGAGTAAAGTAGAAGTGAGAATAGAACGGGAGATTGATCGAGAACAAGAACGAGAAGTGTTGGTGATTTATTCGGAAGTGAAATTGGATGGGAAGACTGGAGTTGAGATGGAAGCGTTGACCGCGGTGAGTATTGCCGCATTGACCATCTACGATATGTGCAAAGCAATGTCGCACGATATCGTTATTTCGAATATTCAATTGCTAGAGAAAACTGGCGGAAAGAACGATTTTATGCGGTCATGAGTCACGGAGATTTATTTCGAAAAAAAATGGGATTGTATGCCCATCGGGAATTGGCCTTTTTAGGCGCTTCGTGCGACTATATGCGTGAAATCGCGAATCGATTGCGTCACATTTTAAACACCTACACCATCGGTTATTTGGATGGAACACACGGTGATACAAAGCCTAGTCAGCCCGATTTTGTTGGTCATGATTTTGGATTTCAGACGGTGCACAACACTGCGTGGGATAAGTTTGAAGGGGCCATTCAGACCAATCATTTGGATGCGTTGATTATCAATGGGCATCACTATCCTGGTCAAGTGCAATTGTTGTTTTGTGATGAAAAAAAGGCAGGGACCCTCGATCGTCGAAACGAGCAGTTGACCGGGATCATGGCTGTCTTCGTGGAAGGAAATGCAGATTTGCCTCCGCACATCCAGTCGCTTATAGAGCACCGCACAGGCGTGGTGATATTGCGAAGTGTAGAAGAATTGGCGATGTGGTTTCAAAAAATGTTTCTTTCTCCACCGTTGCTGGAAGGGTTGATTTTGGTGGGCGGAAAAAGCGAGCGAATGGGGACAGACAAGAGCATGATTGAGCATCACGGTATTCCGCAATGGAAATATTTGGCGATGTGCATGGAGGATTTGGGAATGAAGGTAAACTTGTCGTGTCGCGCAGAGCAAGCGGAGCAATACCGACGCGAAGGCTTGACGATTGTGGCGGATAGGATAAACGGTGCGGGGCCTCTGGGCGGTATCGTCTCCGCTTTTATGCACAATGCACATACAGCCTACTTAGCAGTGGCCTGTGATATGCCCAATATCGATTCAAAGGCCATGATTGAACTCATTCAACATCGCCATCCATCTCAGTTTGCGACATGTTTTATCAACGAAGAAAAAGAATGGCCAGAACCCCTCTTTACCATTTGGGAACCAAAAAGTTATATGCGTATGATGGAATTTATAGCTTTGGGATATTCTTGTCCACGAAAAATATTAATGAACTCTCCAGTAAAAACAGTTGTGCCGAATGATCATTCGGTATTGAACAATGTGAATACTCCCGAAGATTTAAACAGATAGTATAAAAAAAATAGATTATGTCAATAAAGCCCTATACCCCCGAAATCCGCTTCTCCGATATTGATGCCATGGGGCATGTCAACAATGCCGTGTATTTTACCTACTTCGAGCAGGCGAGGATGCATTATTTCAGCGAGCTTGTTGGGCGTTGGGATTGGAGAAAGCATGGTGTCATTGTGGCTCACCATGAAATCGATTATAAACGTCCTATTTTTTTATTGGATCGCGTCGAAATTTGGGTGTATTGTCAGGCTATGGGAACCAAGAGTTTGACCATGTCATACAAGGTAAATGTTAAAACAAAAGATGGTGATGTAGAAGTATGCACCGGTGCTACGGTGTTGGTTTGTTTTGATCATGAAACACAAAAGACCTGTTCGGTTCCGGAGGAATGGAAAGGTCCGTTGCAGCAGATTACTCCACAGTCTTAATCTTATTTTCTAGTGCAGTTCTATCAGCACTGTGCCTTTCGCGGGAACAGTGAGTTTGTCTTGCAAAAAAACACGGTTGCCGTCAATAATGTTGGCTCCACGACTCCGGCCTTGCATTGATTCTGCAAATCGTTTCAAATCGAGTTCAAAAGGCTTGTCGTTTAGACTATACACACACATTAATATGTGCTCTCCCGATGTGCGGAAATACACGTAAGTATTGTCAAAGGGAACATATTGAGTCAGCTTTGCATCAGCCATCCACGTGTTTTGTTTTCTCCATTGCATGAGTGCTTTTGAGTAATCAAACGCCTGACCTTCGAGCGTATTGAGTTGTTTGCGATCAAATTTGTTTATAGTATCGCCTACCCAACCTCCCGAAAAATCTTCACGCACTAAGGCATCGGGGTTGGAAAAATTTTTCATCAAAATTTCATTGCCATAATATGTACATGGAATTCCGCGCAATGTGTGAATCATGGACATGCCCATTTTCCATTTGTCAAAATCTTCGCCGAGCACGCTATAAATGCGGCTTAGATCGTGGTTGTCCAAGAATGTTACATTGCGGTAGGCATTTTCATAAAGAATATCATGAATGAGCGTCAGCTCGATGCGACGGAAGCCTTCTTCCCAACCAAAATTTTCATTGAGTCCCTTGATAAATGCGAAATACAATTGAAAGTCTGTAACGCCATCGAGATGGGAAGAAAATTGAGGATTCATGCCATTGTCTTCGGTATACCAAGCTTGTACAGGCGAAGTATTGACCCAGGTTTCTCCAAAAATATTCAGCGTGGGGTATTCCTTTTTTAGCGCGGCATTACAGTCGCTCATAAATTGTTGGTCAGGATAAGGATACGTATCTATTCTGAACGCATCGATGCCCGCATATTCAATCCACCAAATCGAGTTTTGAATCAGGTATTTGGCTAGATGTGGGTCGCGCTGATTGAGATCAGGCATGTGGTAGTCGAACCAGCCATCGGTCATGGCTTTCTTTTCACTTTCTGGAGCGTAAGGATCGACGAGGGTTTCAGTTCGGTAATTGGTGCGGGTAAATTCTGGATGCCAGTTGATCCAATTGCTATCCGGAAGAGATTTGAAAAGCACATGTTCATTACCCCAATGATTGTAAACGATGTCCCAAACGAGCTTTATTTTTTTATCGCGCAGCGTAGAACACATTTGGAGGAATTCGCTGCTTGTGCCAAATCGAGCATCAATGCGATAGCTATCTGTGCAGGCATAGCCATGGTAACTCTCTTTGGGTTGATTGTTTTGAACAAGCGGATTGATCCATAGTGCTGTCACACCAAGATCTGCGAGGTAGGGTATATGATCTACTATTCCTTTGATATCTCCACCGTGTCGGCCTTTAAGTTCTTTTCGATTCACAGACTCAAACAATTCTTTTTTCGAGTCATTGGTAGTATCACCATTGGCAAATCGATCGGGAAAGAGTAGATACATATTGTCCGCTCCATGGATGCCGAGAGGTTTTTTACCGGTACGACCAAGAAGGGAATATTTATAGATTGTTTTTTTCTTAGCACCCTTGAGTTGTATTTCGAAGGTGAGTTCGCCCGGCATTTGGTTCTGACCGATTTCAATTGTGACATAGGTATATTTGGGATTCGCTGCAGGAACAATGCTTACGATTCGGGTGTTTGTTTCCTTCAAGACGATGGTGGCATCTTTTAACTTTTCACCATAAAAGAGGAGTTCGATGGTATTGGTTTCCATGCCTACCCACCACATGGGGGGATCGACGCGCTCGACTGCTGACGGTGGATTCTTGGCAAACCCAAAAATTGCTAAACTGATGAATATGAGCGTGAAAAGTGGTTTTTTCATAATTACTTTCATTGTTAAAACCTTTTTTATAAAAGAGGTGTCGAAGATTGTCAAAAAATTCTACTTTTGGAAAGTGTTAAAAGTACACGAAGTATAACCCAAACAAAAATAACCAATGAAAAAAATCTACTCTTTGATTTTTGTAGTGTTGGCCGGGCTCGCAGCAAATGCCCAGGTAGACGTTACATTTAACGTGGACATGTCGAATGAGACTGTCAATCCTAACGGGGTGCACATTGCAGGTAATTTCTCTAGCAATGGCAATACCGGGCTTATCGATTGGAACCCATCTGCGTATATGATGACAGATGTAGACCTCGATGGCGTTTATTCTTACACTTTTCAGTTGAACGAAGGTGCATACGAGTTCAAGTTTATCAATGGAGATAACTGGAACGACGGTATGGGCAACAACTGGGTGGAAAGTGTACCAGGCACTTGTCAGAAAGGCGGTGGTAATGATAACCGTGAAATATGGGTAAGCGCTGCGACTTCATTCTCTACATGTTTTTCAAACTGTGTAGCATGTGGAGAGAATGCAGTTCGTTTCTCTGTTGACATGACTTTGGTGGATGAAGATGGCGACGGTACTCCAGGTGAGTTCGGCGAGGATATCAATCCGGTTGGAGTGCATGTAGCAGGAGATTTCCAAGGCTGGAATGCAAGCGGAAGTCCATTGTACGACAATGACGGCAATGGTGTGTGGGAAGCTGTTTACAGCGTTGGTACTGCGACATCAGTTGAATTCAAGTATATCAATGGTAATGATTGGTTGGATCCAAATGAAAACATCAGCGGTTCATGCGGTCCGGGCAATGGAAATCGCACAGCTGCGATTGAAGCCGTGAATACCACTTTGCCTTCTTATTGCTGGAATGCTTGTGATTTGTGCGTTCAGCCAACACAAGTAACCTTCATGGTGGATATGTCTTTGCAAACCGTTTCTCCAAACGGTGTGCACGTTGCAGGTAGCTTCCAAGGATGGAGCCCAGGCGATATGGCATATGCAATGACAGACGACAATTCAGATGGAATTTACACGTTGACTGTTGGTTTGCAACCTGGTGACTATCAGTACAAGTTTGTAAATGGCAATGACTGGTCAGGAGCAAACAACTTCAATGAAACGATTCCAGCAGGTTGTGCTTCAAACGGTAACCGTTCAATAACTGTAGGTTCAGAGCCAATTATGGAGCATTATTGCTATGGACAATGCACCATGGCGTGTGTATCAGATCCAAATCCTGCAGATATTACCTTCCGAGTGAATATGGAGAATACAGTAGCAAGCGCTAACGGAGTATGGTTGATTGGTAATTTCACCAATCCTCAATGGCAGGGTGGTGCAATTGCGATGACTGATTCAGATGGTGACATGGTTTATGAGGCGACTGTGACTGTTTCTGGTCCAGCTGAATTCTTCTACAAGTTTATCAACGGTAACGTAAACACGCCAGACTGGGAAGATGGATTGCCTGCAACTGATGGTTCTTCAAGCGGAATTGCAGATTGCGGTGTTGCTAATGGTATTGGCGGATACAATCGCTCATATACCCGTTCAGGTGAAGCTGAAGTGTTGACTTTGGTTTGCTTCAACGAATGTGCAGATTGCGAAGTATCTGTGGGTGAAGTAAACGTGGTAAACAACTTGAATGTATATCCAAATCCGGTTGACAATGCTTTGAATGTCAATTTCAATACTGGTTTGGCTCAGCATATTGTGATCAATATCGTAAACAACCTTGGCCAAGTAGTGGTAACCAAAGATTTGGGTACAGTAGCAGGTCAACGTATGGTTTCTGTAGATGTTGATAACCTTGCTGCAGGAATTTACACACTTCAGATCAGCAACGGTGTAGCTGTGCAAGCGGCGCATATTGCTGTGAAGTAATAGGTTAATAAACTATCCAAAACCCCGAAGGGATTTATTCCTTCGGGGTTTTCTTTTTCATTGAAGTTCAAAATCCTGATTTTTGAACATTCGGTTCAAAACTTAGAGGAATCTTCTATATTTGGCGAGATATTCTTAAAACCTTTTTTATCCAAAAAACCAATCAACACATGAAGAAAAGTTTACTTATGCTTTGTGCAATGGCCTTTGGAGCTGTTGCATCTATGGCGCAGGTAACCGGTATTACCGTGGAGGAGTTCTACACGGATAACGGCACCATTACTGGTTATCCGACCGGTCATACCACTTATCGCATTTATGCCAACACTGTGAGCGCGAACGACCGTATTGCGTCCATTGTCGGTTTCAATGAAGCGCCTTTGGCGTTGAACGTTCCAGATGGTATTTGGAATCATGTTGAACCTTCTGGAGTGACTCCGGAAGATCATAACTGTGCTTTGTATAGTATTTTCCCTGCTTTGCAGTACGATTCATATGTGACAATCGGTCGTGTGTGTTCATCAGATGCTGGCGGTGCCATTTTCGCATTGGAAGATGCAGGCCAGCCTTGGAAATCAAGTAGTTTCGATACAGCTCCTTATGGAAACGGAAATATTCTCTTGAACTCCACTATTGGTGGAACTTGGACAAGTTTGCCTACCGATCCAACTACACAATTACCTTACGCTAACTTGGTGGCAGGTTCAGACCTTAAAGTTTTGATTGCTCAAATTACAACCTCAGGAAGTATTTGTGGATCTTTCAATGTGGTTTGTATTCCTGACGGTTTTACCGAAGGTGAGCTGTATGCTGGTCTTTCTTTTGGTACCGGTGGATGTGGAGATCCTGGTTGTACAGATGCGAGTGCATTGAACTACAACCCTGATGCAGGTTTCAATGATGGTTCATGTCTTTTCCCATGCGCATTGGAATTCTCTACTGTAACAGTTACTGATCCGTTGTGCTTTGGCTCTTCAGATGGTGCTTTGGCCTTCCAAGCTTCAGGTGCACAAGATATTATCGAATATACATTCAATGGTGGTGAATCTTTCGTAGCCAACAATGGAGGTTCTTTCAGTGGACTAGAAGCAGGAATTTATGAATTTACCGCGTTGGATCGTCGTTTTTACAATGAATTATTCAATCCTGGTTTCCTATATGGTACTTGCGAAATTTCTTCAGCTGTTCAGTTGGAGACGTTTGAAATTGTATTTGGCCCCGTTTCGGCTAGCAACGTAAGCTGCTTCGGTGCAAATGATGGCTGCGTTTTAGGCGAAGTAACTGGCGGAGTTGGTGCTCTTTCATTGGATTTGAACTTTGTCAATGGTACTCAAGTGGCCGAAGCTCAAGATCTTCCTTCGGCTGATTTTTGTGGTCTCGGTGGTGGCACCTATGAATTCATCGCTACAGATGAAAATGGTTGTTCCGTAACGAGCGACAACTTCACCGTAGTTCAACCCGCTGCTTTGAATCTTATCCTTGGTGTAAATGTTGACGCTAGCTGTTTCAACTCTCCAGACGGTGTTCAAATCATCTCTTGGGGTGGTGGAACAGGCGACGTAGATTGGAGTATGGAAGATGATGGCGTATATGATATTGAAGGTGGTCCTTCTACTTTGGTACTTCAAGACCTTCTTCCTGGAGATTATATGGTATATGCTCAGGATGAAAATGGTTGTACTGATAACATATCATTCACTGTAGCAGGTCCTCCTGCAATCGAATTGACTGCAGACGTAGTTCTTCCAACTTGCGCTGGGGATGAAGATGGTACCATTATCGTCAATTCTATTGGTGGTTCTGGCGGCGTTACTTATGACTTCAATTGCACTGGAACTACTGATAATTCAGGTGTTTATGGTCCTTTGGCTCCGGGCATGTATTCTATTTGTGCAAGTGATGCTTTGGGTTGCTCTACTGTTATAGAAGTAGAAATTGCTGAACAGTCTGCAATCGAAGCGGAAGTAATTCCTTCAGATATTTCTTGTAATGGCGCTAACGATGGATCACTTGTTATCAACGCTACAGGTGGTGCAGGTGATTATACCTACAGCATTGATGGTGTTAACTACGATTCAAATAACACCTTCGAAGATTTGACTTTCGGTCCATATAGCGTATTTGTAATGGATGCGAATGGCTGTATGATCGAATTGATTGACATTGCAGAAATCAT
>JBMOFW010000094.1:0-10701 GCA_049318685.1 Flavobacteriales bacterium | reverse complement strand
TCCATGGACAACCGCTCGCTTTAGTACTCGACTTTTTAGCCATTGCCTTGGCAGAA
The DNA here is from genome assembly GCA_049318685.1 of Flavobacteriales bacterium. Taxonomy (GTDB): domain Bacteria; phylum Bacteroidota; class Bacteroidia; order Flavobacteriales_D; family Sanyastnellaceae; genus JAIXWP01. The sequence goes on along the minus strand of JBMOFW010000094.1, from coordinate 10,645 downwards.
GTAGGGAGTATTTCGGAGCGTCGCGTATACAAGTTAATTAGTGGCCAACGTGATTTGCCGGCTTTTCTCGCAGAAGACGCTGGATTGAATAGCGGCTTCATGATTCCTCAATATACCGCAGCAAGTATTGCTAGTCAAAACAAGCAGTTGTGCACACCCGCTTCTGTCGATACGATTGATAGTTCAAATGGTCAAGAAGACCATGTGTCGATGGGGGCGAATGCGGCTACCAAGTGTCACCGTGTTTTAATGAATTATCAGCGTTTATTGGCCATCGAATTAATGACCGCTGCTCAGGCCTTGGAATTCAGAAGACCGCTCAAGAGTTCTTTGGCCATCGAAGAATTGCATAAAAAAGTTCGCGCTCAGATCAGCCGTGTATCGGAAGATCGCTACATGAGCGCCGATATGCGATTGATTGAGCGCGAACTGCTCAATTGGATTTCGTAATTAACGAATCACCAACGTTGAACTTATTTGCTGTTTGCCTGATTGCAATGTAAGATTATAAACTCCCGCGGGCAATTCAGAAATATCAATGATTTCAATTGAACGCACGATTTTTCCGGAAACTACTTTTTCTCCCAATGCATTCGAAATGGCGAAGGCATTGAATACAGACGAACTCTTGCTCAAATCCAATGTGAGTTGGTTGTCTGCAGGATTCGGGAAAAAGCGAACTTGAGAAAAATTCAAATCATCTACATGGCTGATTACTTCAAATTCTTCCGTGATGATGGAGCAACCATTTGCATCTGTAATCGTGCATGAATGGGTTGAGTTTTCGGGCAACATGGTGTCTTCTGTGTTTGCGCCACTCGTCCATTCAAACGTGTAGGGTTCAACACCGCCTGACGTTGTCAGTTCTACGGTGCCTACACCAAATCCTATAGGGATAAACAAATCGACAACATAGGTAATCGCCTCGGGTTGATCAATTGATTCAGAAACTTGCACGGTACATCCGTTTTCGTCCGTCACGCTCGCGGTGTAAGTTCCAGCAGCAATACCATTAATGGTGTTTCCGTTTTGCAATTCATCGTTAAGGAAGTAATCAAACGTCCCAGTACCACCGTTCGCATTGATTGCAATCGAAGTGGTGCCTTCGAAGCAGAGTATCTCTGGGCTTGTCACGTCTATCGTGATTTCTTCGGGTGATTCAATCGTGTAGTTGCCAATCACAGTACAGCCTGATTCGTCTGTTGCCGTGACAGTATAATCACCAGCACAAACTTCAGTAATGGTAGCGCCGGTGAGTCCTGAAGACCACGTCACATCCACATTACCAACCGCATCAATGAAATCGAGCATGATGCTGCCGTCGCAAGAACCTGCGCATGATGTTTCAAATATTACAGGAGAAAGACTAAGGCCATCAAGTGTACTTACGGTGATGTCTGTTTCTGTTTCACAACCATTGGCATCAATAAAGGTGAAGCTATAATCACCGGGTGTGGTCACTGGAACGTTGCTCAAATCCGAGTTGTATGGAGTCACACCACCGTTGGCGGTGAAAACAATTTCCGTTTCTCCACCAACACAAGCCATGGGCTCAGCAGAACCTGTTACAATAAATGGTTCAGGAGAAGTGACTACAAAAGGAATATTGATCGAACAGCCATTGGCATCCGTGACAATGATTTCTTGATTTCCAGGTTCAAATTCGAATATGCCAAGGCCTGAATAAGGCGCAGTGCCACCGATTGCAGAAACATCCATTACTGCGAGTTCGCCTGCACAAAGAATTTCGGTCAAGTTTGCATCTACTTCGAGGGCCGTTGGTTCTGACACGATAATGACATCTTCAAAACTACATCCATTTTCATCTGTTATCGTCAAAGCATACTCTCCGGAAGCGAGGTCATTTAACGTATTTCCTTCAAAAGGAAGTTCCCAATCAACGACCAAAGTACCCGTTCCTCCGGTTGGGTTAATGACAATGGAACCATCGGTAAATCCGAAACAAGAAACGTGATCTACAGTTGCATTGATATTCAAAGTTTGAGGTGCTTCAATGCAAAATGACACATTGGCTGCACAACCAGCAGCATCTTCTACCAATAATTGATAGCAAGTCGGAGCAAGAGCCAACGGGTTCATCTCTTGGTTATTGACATCAACAACGATTGCGCTGTATGGCGCTGTTCCGCCGGAAATCGTATACGCAATGGAACCATTATCGCTAGGGCATAGCGGCTGAGTTAATGTGTAATTGATTTGGATAACGCTTGCTTGATCAACGACGTAAGTATAGCTGGTTGCAGAGCCTGTACCGTCGGTGATTTGAAGTGTATATTCACCGGCCAAGAGATTACTGCGGTCTAGAGCAGTAATTCCGTCATTCCAGAGATAGGATAATGGAGCAACTCCTCCTGTGACGGTGATATCTATAGCTCCCGTGTTTTGTCCAAAGCATTGAACGTCTGTGACATTGGCAGACACTTGTAATGGAAGCGACTCAGGCAATGTGAAACTAGTACTGGCGGCTTTATCTCCAGAGGTGCTTCCGCTCAAATTGACGCAATTCCCTGCGGCGTAAAATTTAACGGTACCTGTCCCTGCTGCGGGCGCGGTCCACGACATGTCAAATTGATTAATAGAACCAACACCGTTGTGTTCTACATAGGTTCTTCCCATGTACGTGCCCGTGGTTACCAGTTTTTGCTTCACGTTCGGGCCGAGATTGGAATATCCCGCCAATGGATTGTTGGCCGGCGAAGTTAAGCAGGTCATTTGGAAGCTATAGCCGCCTGGAGAGCCGGTACCGGCTGTCACCGTGAAGCGAACGTCATAAGTAGTTCCCGCAACGTAGGCTGTTACAGGAGTGGTGGTGCCTTGTTGGAATACTTGAATAGTCGGTGTTATGGTGCCATAACTCCCTCCGCTATGACAACCACTACAAATCGTGGTTTCGCCGGGGGCTCCGGTATTACCTGTATTGGCTTGGGTGGCTCTTCCATTGGAGTTGGAAGAGAACAAGAAAAACAAGGAGGCCCCTGCAAAAAGCAAGGACAAGAGTGTACTTTTTCTCATGAATAGTGGTTTGGTCAAGTGTGTTTACGACTGCAATATACCATCAAAGGTTGCCTGACCCTATTTGCCGGTTCCTTTTAGCACAATGAGAATGGTATAGGCCAGAATCTTGAAATCCATCGACAACGACATGTTTTCTATGTAAAGAATATCGTATTTCAAGCGCTGAATCATTTGATCTACATTTTCAGCATAACCATATTTTACCTGTCCCCATGAAGTAATACCGGGACGCACTTTGTGCAGCATTTTATAGTGAGGAGCGCGTTCGGTTATTTTATCGATAAAATATTGACGTTCGGGACGCGGGCCCACAAGAGACATATCACCGATGAGTACGTTCCAAAATTGAGGCAATTCATCCATACGGGTTTTCCGAAGCGCACGACCGAATGAGGTAACTCGGGAATCTTGAGATGAACTCAACTGAGGTCCATTTGTCTCCGCGTCTTTAATCATCGTGCGGAATTTGAATATTCGAAATGGTTTTCCGTGCTTCCCGATGCGCACTTGGCTGAAAAAGATACCTCCTGGAGAGCTGGTCAATACGCCAATGGAAATGACCAAAAACGCCGGAGATAAAATGAGCAGTGCCCATATCGATACAAAAATATCGATCGCTCGTTTCATGCTGAATTGCCAAGCTGGCATGATCTCTTGATTCACACGAATCAGCGGTACACCGAAAATGCTATTCATTTGAACGGATCCGCTCATGATGTCATATAAATCCGGAATAATGCTGATGTTGACATTTTGATCTTCCAATAAAGAGATGACTTTCTCCAAATCCTCGTGGTCGGAACTCTTCACGGCGATAAGTATTTCTTCAATGGCATTTGCTTCAATCAATTGAGGCAAATCATAGTACTTGCCCAAAAGTGGAATATGTTTCGAAAGCAAATCATCCTTGCCGTTGACCCGAACAAATCCAATGAATTTATACCCTGGATTTTTTTTGGCTTGTTGAATTTCATCAAATAATTCAAGGGCCTTTGCACTTCCTCCAACAACGATTGTATTGAAACCAATTTTTCCAGAGTGAACTAAAGATACCGTGCGAAGTGTCAGGATGAGACGCAGGATGAGCGTGATGAGGAAATGCGAGCTAAAAAGAACAAACAACGATTTGTAATATCGACTGTAGTGAGTCAATTCGTCGTCCAATAATAGAGCAAAGAAAATAACGACAACGCCGATAAGTGAGGTGACGAAGATTTCCGAGATTTCTTTGACGCGATGTCTTCTAAATATTTTGTGATATTGTCCGCTCATCAAATAGAGCATAATCCAAAAGGACGTCACTGAAATCAGTCCTAGATAGTAGTTTTGATCGAACTCAACATCGACGCGATACCCATATTTTTCTGTTTCCAGAATTTCTTTGCGATACACAAAAAGTATGGTCCACGCAGCTGCAGCAGACACGATGTCTGCGAGCACATATTTAAGAACCTGACGTTTTGTGTTTAGCATAACTAACTCCGCAATTCCTTATTGAAATTGAACTAATTTGATGTTATCGAGAAAGAGTTCAACCTCATCGCCACTATTGTCCGGTGACGCTTCAAAATACAATTCGAAGTAATTGGCATTTACTCTCGTTTGAACAATCAAACCGAGATCAATATAAATTTTATTCCAAACAGGTAATCCGATGGTCTCCGTCGTTGGATTGATAATCACAGCGAGGTTTTTGTTATCGATCGAACCTTCTCGTGAGATCAAGCCTACAGAAAACATGTTATTACTAGAATAATCCAATTCGAGAAATACGGTATTGCCTTGTTCGAGTGCGTGATTTTGGTCGTCTTTGAAAATCATTTTTGTTGATCCTGCTGGCAAGTGGTAATATCCGCATAGATCGCCTTCAAATACAAGGCTTTCATCATCTTCCATAGACAATTCGGCTTGATTGCCCTCCATAGAAACAATGGTAGGCGTATTGCCGTCAAAATCTTTCTCGACGATATCCAAATTTTCGAAATAGCGGAAAACCGGAACAACAGTGTCTGTTTTTAGAGGTTGAATATTCAAGGTCTCTTCGTATCCTTCAATGAGCGGATACTTCAAACGCATTGCACTTAGACCGTTGCTTTTGATGCCGGCAAAAAAACTGAGATTTCGTGATCCTTCAGCAAGTACAGGAACTTTAGCGGGAAGATCATATACACCAATGATTTGATTGTTGTCGTAAACCCAGATTTCAGTGAATTTATGACTTTCGGTGCCTTCTCCCGGTGCGACTTGCCAGTCGTATTGATCGATATAAATGAAGCCAGGTTCCTGCTCATCGGGGTTGATGATATCGCACGAAAAAAGCAATAACGAGAGCAGGAGAACAGGCGCTAACAATCTCATGAAGTAGTATGGTTGGATAAGGGCGTGAAATTAGGCATTGTACCTCAATTTCTCGCGCCTAGCGAACGGATATGCTTGCAATAAATTGCATTGTAAAATGAAATAATTCAGCGGCGCCTCTAAGTGCTTGATGCTTAGTTCTTTTTTTTCTTAGTCTTCGTGTTGAAGTATGACCGACTGTTTCATTTTTTCAAGAATCTGAAGAGCGACATCCAAAGCTTTTGTCCCTTGTTCGAGACTCACCTCTGTTGGAGTTTCATTGAATATGGCGTCAGCAAATGATTCCAATTCGTCGCGAATGGCGTTGCCGGCTTCCACGGTGGGCTTGTCAAAGAAAAGCTCTTTTTTACCCTTTTCACCCAAATCTATTGTAACAGAGAACGGATCCGGATCTCCAATCACTTCCTTCATTTTAACGATTTCGGATTCTTTTTGAAGAAAATCAACAGAAATATAAGCATCCCGCTGAAAGAAGCGCGATTTACGCATAGATTTCAGTGAAATGCGACTTGCAGTCAAGTTGGCAACACAGCCGTTGTCAAGCTCCAGCCGTGCGTTGGCGATGTCGGGAGTGTCGCTAAGCACCGCTACTCCGCTTGCAGAAATCTTACGAACATTGGCTTTCGTTACGGCAAGCACAATGTCTATATCGTGGATCATCAGGTCGAGCACGACCGATACATCTGTACCACGTGGATTGAATTGGGCCAAACGATGCGTTTCAATGAATTTGGGTTGATGAATATGGGAGGCCACAGCGCGAAAAGCCGGATTGAACCGCTCTACGTGACCAACTTGGGCCTTGATACCTGCTTCACCTGCGAGCTTGATCAACGCTTTCGCCTCTTCAAGGGTTTGAGTAACAGGTTTTTCGATGAAAATGTGTTTGAATTTGCGAATAGCGGCTGATGCACAATCGAAGTGATGAATCGTTGGTGTGACAATATCGACTACATCGACCGACTCGATTAATGATTCCATGCTGTGAAAAGGCATCAGCTCAAATTCGGCTGCTGCTGCTTTTGCTTGTTGAATACTGGGGTCGAAAAATCCCACCAACTCATATTTTTCAGGGAGTTCGCGGATACATTTCATATGAATCTTTCCTAGATGTCCGGCTCCAAGGACGCCAATTCTCAATTTCATATCGTCTTAACTTAGGCACTACAAATGTTGGGCATAGGTTTGTTTACATCGCATCGTTGATTTTTACTTTTCAACATCGGAAGGCGAATGAAGCTTGTCATTAGATTTGAAATCCTATGGAAGACAGTTATAGACACAAAGGATTGCGGAAAAAATTGATGACCGAATTGGCTCATCTGGGCATAGTTGATGAAAAAGTGTTGGAGGCCATGAATAAAGTCCCACGTCATTACTTTCTCTCGAGTGCCTTCCTCGAATTTGCCTACGAAAACAAAGCATTTCAAATTGGTGCAGGACAAACAATCTCGCAGCCTTATACAGTGGCATTTCAATCGCAATTATTGCAGATTGAAAAAGGCATGAAAGTGCTCGAAATCGGCACGGGGAGTGGTTACCAGACTGCTGTTTTATGCGAATTGGGAGCAAAAGTATATTCCATTGAACGCCAAAAGTTATTGCACGACAACGCCAAGTCGCTGTTACTCAAAATGGGCTACAAACCGCATTTGGTCTATGGAGACGGATACAAGGGGTTGCCCTCATTTGCACCTTTTGATCGCGTTCTAATCACGTGCGCCGTTCCAGTAATTCCTGACGAACTGCTCATGCAAATGAAAGTAGGAGGCATGTTGGTCATGCCTTTTGGCGAAGGAGAAGTGCAGGAAATGATGCGCATTACTGAACTTCCGAATGGTGAATTTAAATCGGAAGTTCATGGACAGTTCAGCTTCGTTCCCATGCTCGAGAAGCGCAATCCTGTAAAGTAGTGTTCATAAGGCGTGGATAAAAAGACGGTGTTGCACTCTTTTCCGTTAAGCGAAAAATGGTGTAAACGGTATTTTTGGCCTTGGAATGAAACAATGGAGCCTAACTTTTCTATGTGTCTTCCTGCTGACGTTGTCGTCTTTCGGGCAAGGCAGTGGGCCCGTGTTTTTAACGCCAACCGAAGAACAAACCCAACGCATTACTTCACTTATTACTGCTTCATTGTCACTTTATGTTGACGATCATCTTGTAGTAGTCAATGATGTATTGGCATTTACGGTGAAAACATCCAAAGTGATTCGAGACCTGAACGGCATTGTGAAAAATGGCTCTACTTTTTATGAATACCATGAATTGTCAGATTTTAAAGGGTTTAGTAATACAGTAGAAGCCCGCATTTCAGAATTGAATGAGTTACGCTTTTCACCTCCTCAAGATTGGGAACGCCTATCAGAAAATCAGCGCAAACAAGCACGATATTTCTTCTTTCAAAAAGCGATCAACGATTTCAAATTGTTGCTTCAATTGGAAGTGGGAGATTTTAGCAATCAAAATTTGATGATCGATGAAGATCGAGGCGTCAACGCAGAATTGGATAGTCTTCTAAAAAGTGTAGACTACTCTCCCGAAGTTTTTTTAACACCGATAGAAATTAATTTGGATCCAGACTCTTTGGGCATGACTCAACTCAGAGACGAGTCGCAACTTCCCAATGATGCGCTACCGGCTGATTTGTCGGCCTTTGAGCAAAGTTTGTTGGAAATGCTCAAAATCAACACCGATCAATTGGCACGTCTCGAACTGCAAATGCGCGAATTGCAATCCACTCAAATTGCAATGATGGAGCAACGTCAGAATGAGCGCAATCAGGAATTACAGATGCAAATAGACGATTTGCGTGCCATGGTGCTCAAGCTGTCTCAGACCGGAGTCGATACAGAAATTGTTTCTACCGAACATGTAAGTGTCTCGCCCTCCGAAAACGAATTGGATATTGAATTGCCTGAAAGTATATCACTTTATTTTGACCGTGGGCAATCGTCGTTGAATATTACCCATCAACTTATGTTGGCGGAGGTAATTGATATCATGGTCCGCTATCCACAATTGGACCTATTTATTACGGGCATGGCCGATCGCGTGGGTGATGAGAAAACCAATTTACAGTTGTCTCGTGATAGAGCTTCTGCAGTCAAATCATTCATTTTACGAAGCGGCTTGTCTGAGGATCGATTTGTGATCAATTTTGTGGGTGATTCAAAATCTGAAAATGAAAGCACTTCAGATCGTAAAGTTGTATTAGAATTTGTGAGATAATGAAAATCATTTGCATCGGCCGAAACTATTCGGAACACGCTAAAGAGTTAGGAAATGCCATTCCTACAGAGCCTGTTTTTTTCTGTAAACCGGATTCAGCGATTCTGCCACGTTCAAATCCGCTGTACATTCCAGAATGGACACAAGATCTGCATTACGAAGTAGAGTTGATTGTTAAAATTGATCGATTGGGAAAAAATATTGAGGAAGAATTTTCTGCTCGATATTATTCTTCGATAGGATTAGGTATTGACTTCACGGCGCGCGATATTCAAGAGGAACAAAAGAAGAAGGGATTGCCTTGGGAGAAGGCCAAAGCATTTGATGGCAGTGCTGTGGTGTCAAAAGATTTCATTGCACTCGAAGATTTGGCCAACCGATCGAACATTCGGTTTTCTTTAAAGAAGAATGGAGAAATCGTACAAAGCGGTCAATCGTCCGATATGATTTTTTCGTTTGATCAGGTCATTGCTCATGTGTCTAAATACATGACATTGAAAATTGGTGATCTCATTTACACAGGCACTCCTAGCGGAGTTGGGCCAGTACAAATTGGGGATGTGCTTGAAGGATTTTTAGAAGAAAAGAAAATGTTTCGTGTGGTGATCAAATAGTTATTGATTCATGACCCGTGTTTGAGTGCGTATGGATTCTTTATGAAGTTGTTCGAGATAAATTTCAATGAATTCTTCAGTCAATCCCATTTTTCTTGCCCATTCCGTGCGCGTTCGAATAATTTCTTTGTAGCGTTCGAGTTGGAGAATGGTGATTTTATTTTCTTTTTTATAACGTCCTACTTCTTCAGAAATCTTCATGCGTTCGCCGATAAGTTTGATGATTTCTTCATCAACTTGGTCGATTTTTTGGCGAAGATCGTTGAGGCGATCTGTGAAGTCTTGATTGGCACTTTGTGTATCGCGAAGTTGAAATCCATTGAGGAGTTGGGATAGAGCTTCCGGTGTGACTTGTTGTTTGGCGTCACTCCATGCTTCATCGGGATTGATATGCGATTCAATCATGAGGCCTTTCATTCCCAGGTCGAGTGCCTTTTGTCCTACTGATGAAAGCAATTCCCTTTTTCCTGAAATATGGCTAGGGTCGCCAAATAGGGGAAGGTTGGGCATTTGGGCCATCAAAGCGATCGGAATTTCCCACATCGGTTTATTGCGGTAGATGGATTCACCATGATAGGAGAAGCCACGGTGTATAGCTCCGATTTTGCGAATTCCGGCCGAATAGATACGCTCGATACCTCCGATCCAGAGCTGCAGATCAGGGTTTATCGGGTTTTTGATGAAAACGGGCGTGTCTGTTCCCTGCAAAGCATCGGCAATTTCTTGAACGCTAAATGGATTGACAGTTGTGCGTGCGCCAATCCACAAAACGTCGACGCCATATTTAAGTGCCAATTCCACGTGATTTGCGTTGGCCACCTCGACAGTGGTTTTAAAGCCAAATTGTTTTTTGACCTCAGCCAGCCAATGGAGGCCGATTTCACCGACGCCTTCGAACGAGTTTGGACGCGTGCGTGGTTTCCAAATTCCGGCACGGAAAAGGTGTACATGTCCTTTTTGATGCAGTTGAGCTGCAGTACTAAGCATTTGTTCTTCCGTTTCGGCGCTGCACGGTCCGGAGATGATATAGGGATGTGTACTTCCTGGCCACCAAGTTTCGATGGGGGCGATATCGGGGAGGTTCACGACTTGATCTTTATTCACGATGCGAATGTAATTAGATGGTTGGAAGGAATCCATGACCAACAAAAAAACCTCTCGGGGAGAGGTTTTGTTTGTGTGACACTATCACATTAAGTTTATCGAGGAGTGCCCTGGACTGGACTCGAACCAGCACATCTTGCGAAATACGCCCCTCAAACGTACGTGTCTACCAATTTCACCACCAGGGCAAGATTGTTAGCTTATGAAGGGAACAGGGCAGTTATCCTGCCCTGCTTCCTTCTACCATTTTGTGATCCCGCTGGGACTCGAACCCAGGGCCCATACATTAAAAGTGTATTGCTCTA
>JBMOFW010000093.1:0-10709 GCA_049318685.1 Flavobacteriales bacterium | reverse complement strand
GTAATTTCAAAACGAACATTACCACCAATAACTGCATTTACTGTCATGTTGAAATCGCCATTCGATGGATTTGGATATACACCCAACGCGAAATTTTTCAAGTTCACTTCATCCACTGAAATATCTGTTACCGCAACAGGATTTGAGGCAATAACCGGACATTCGTTGAATTGTTGTACCTCAATAGAATAGCTTCCATTGCCGTCAACTTCGTAAGTAGACGAGGTTGCTCCATCAATAGGCGCTCCATCTTTAAACCACTGATAGCTCACAGCTTCATCATAACATACCAAGGTTTGATTGCCATAGTTTACAGCTGGAGTCCATTTGGTGAGGTTTGAGAAACGGATAAAACATGGATAAAGCGTGCTATCGATAAATGCATTGCGATTATTTTGGCGTTCTTCGATGTATTCATTGCGCGCAATTTCAGCGTTGGTCGGTAGGTCTTGGAAGTGCCATTTTTTAATGATGTATTCCGGTTGACCGTATTGAATGATCAAAGAAATTTGTTCAGGGAAGCTAAAGTCTTCGCCTGGTGCATTGTTTTTTACAGCTTGGTACATGATAGCGCGAGCCACGTCACCTTTGATTTCTTCTCTCGGTTCGTAAACGTTTTGACCATCGTCATTAGCACCAAAAGAGCAAGGGCCGTAAGTGGAAGAGGCGGTAACTACTTCACCGTATGGGTAGTTGCTGCGCACTGCATTGCACTCTACTTGACGAACAGGGAACAAGTTGTGTAAATCAGATACTTCATCAGAATCATCAAAGCCAGCATCAAGGTAAGTTGGCATCCAGCTTTGTGGGAAGCTGTGCTCGCGGCTTAGGATTGCGTCAGTTGCACCACTCCACCATTGGAAACCTCCAGCGAAAGTGTATTGATCACCAGAATATTGACATTCTACTGCGTTGAGGGCTTCTCCGGCTACCGCTACATCCTTCACATAAAACTCATTGATCAAGGTACTTGTATAGTTGGAATAGAAAATTTGGAAGTAATTTGATGGGAATAGTGCCGCTGAAAGTTCAGTCACGAATGTGGCATCATTGTGGTTCAAACCATTCCAATAGCTGCCATAATCTGGATTGTTTGTAGTGGCAGATCCGATTTTTGGATTTGAAGTCAAATAGTTTTCGTATCCCATTGGACCGTTGAAAGCGAAAATAGCAAAGTGATATGTGGTACTTGCTTCGATGTCACGAGCATTAAAAGATCCGGCCTCACCAATGTAGCAAACTTGAGCTCCACCAATAATTTCACCTTTTACGTAATGAGTGTTATCGACCGGTAATTCGGTTACGGCCGCCCCTTTTTTGCGCAACACAATGTAGTTTTCGGCTGATGGTGAACCTGCTGTGAAATTCACATTGAAGTCCCAAGATTTTACGCCGGTGAAAGTAATTACTGCAGCTTGAGCGGTTGGTTCATCAGCTATGCCCCCAGCAACACCATAAATATTGATGGTATAAGGGTTTTCGCTGGCGTCATTATTGTCGATGGTGATGGTGCAAAAGCGTGAACCTGAGCCAGTTGGCGCAAAGTTCAAATCAAATGTAGCATTCGATGAAGCGTTAATGTCTGATGAAGAAAGCGCTCCCAAAGAAAAATCTGCAGCATCTGCTCCAGAAAGCGTGATGTCAGAGATCGAGAGTACTGCGCTTAAACCCAAATTTTCAATCGAAAATGTAGTTGTCGCGGCATTACCAATGATATAGGTAGAAGCACTAGGTACGTTGTTACCGCCGGAAGTTACGTTGATTTCTTGAGCGTTTCCTGCTGTTGGAGTAGCAATGCTCACTTCATCAAGCGCAATATTGTTTCCGCTGATTTTATTGGTGAAATAAAATCGAATAAAGCGAGATTCAGCCGCAGGTGCATCCGAATATTGAGTGAATGCAGCAGCATTCATTTCTCCATCGAGGAAATTATGGAGCGTAGTAAAATTCGTTCCATCTACAGACTCTTGCACGGTAAATGTGCCTTGCCATGTTGACCCGGTGTTTTGACCTTTGATAGCATAACTTACTAATCCGGGCTCTTCAGCAAACTCAATGACCACGTAATCTGCAGTTTGGTCAAGACGGCAAGCCGTTCCTACAAAACCGTTGGTATATCGCGTGTTTGAGGCGCCAAGTGATTCAGTCCATCCGGTTGGAGTGGCGTCATCAAAGCTCCATGAAGTTGGAAGTACAGCTTGAGCATTGGCAAGCTGAGTGAAAAGCATCAAAGCAAAGAAGGCTTTCAAGCTTTTGGTGAATTGATTTGTTGTCATTTATAATGATTTGTCTTGTTGCAATTAATAAGAAAAAGTTACGCCCACATTCCAGCGGAATCCCATACCAAAATATACCCCGGCTGAAGCAGCGTCGAAATTGGCTCCATATTCGTTGTTTCTCGCATCGGAAATATAAGTGACATCAGTAATATTCATTAAGTTCACTTTAAACCCGATACGGTATTTTTTAGCCAATGGTCTATTGTATCCCATGTTGAGGTCAATGGTATAGTAAGCTGGAATTTTCCAAGATTGGCGACCTGCATTTTCACCTTTTAAGGTTTCAGGGTCAAAGTCAGCGAAATAATTATTGAAGTAAGTGATACGAGGTTTGAAATAAAATCCTTTGATAGGTTCAAATCGAATACCACCGGAAAGTTGAGTTTGAGCGGCGTCGCCTACTTTAACACCAGCGGCATCAAATTCCAAGGTGTCGATTATCACAGTTCCGATTTCGTTGGTAACAATGGCTTGAGCATCTGAAGTCCATTTCCAATCACCAATTGAAACGACACCTTCAAAAGATACTTTTTTATTCAGGTCGTAATTCAAATCCAATTCAACACCTTTATGGAGGGCATTCATACCTGGAACACTCACATAATATGTTTCAGTGCCATACGCCACAGATTGAGTGACTGGGCGATTTTGCCATATCGTGTAGTAAAGGTTCAATGTTGATTTGAATTTTCCGGTTGAAAAATTATATCCACCTTCAATCGCTGTTACCTTTTCGTTTTCCAAATTGGAGTAGGTATTCAAAGAAGTTCCGTTGAATGTGTTAGCGAGCAATGGAGCTCGATTCAAATAACCGGCGTTGAAGAAAGCGCTTTGCTTTTTATTGATACGATATTTTAATCCGGTTTTCGCAGTGTATCCGAAGAATTTTTGCCAACCGCTTTCCGGATAATCACCGTCTGCATCTACCAAACCGAAAAGATTCACTCTATTGTATTGATTCGTTGAAGTAGTGAGATTCAAAAAAGCGGTAATATTTTGATACTCGTATTCACCAAGAAGGAAGATTCCGGCTTGACGCACATAACTATTGATGTTGTAGCCAAAACGATCGCCTTCACGGGCAACACGCGTAGGATTGTTCTGATCGTTTGGATCCACAACTACGTAATCGGCTCCCATCAGGTCAAACACTTCTTGGTATCGCTCCGTTTTGTAGTAACGGGCATCTAGACCACCTGAAAACTCAAGTTGCTCGTTGTATTTAAATTTGAATGTAGACAGAATACCATACCACACGTGGTTATTTCGACTAGATTGAATGTAGTACGATGCTTTGTATTGTGTAGTGTCATCTACATAATTCGTGTCGTAAGGATAAAGTGGGATGCCCAGAAAATTGTAAAATGTTTGCGTATTCTTCGCGTACATGTATTCGAAATCCAACTGACCATCTGAATTGAGCAAGGTGTTATTGAGTCGAGTCCCTCCGCCATTTCCGGTGGATGCGTAAACGATATTCGAAAGCGCTACGCGATCATTGATCGACCAAAAGTGCTTCAAGTTGTAAATGGGCTTGTGATAATAGTTTAAGCGCGCATTGAGAATTTCGCTACTTGCATTTTCATCGTAGCGATCACGCGTAATATAGCCCCATTCACTGTTGAATCGGAGGCCTTTATCATTGCTTGCAAGGTCTATTCCTGTAGTGTCTACACCTTGTTTTACGGCGTAGTCCACGTCATAATAAGTCATTTTATTACGGTTGATGCGTTGAAAGTGCTGCTGCGGAGAGCCCATTACCGAAAATGAAAGACTTTGATTTTTAAATTCTTTTTGAATTTTGGCGAAGTAAAACAGCTGTTTGCTATCCAGATTGGTTACCCAACCATCATTTCTTTTGTAAGAAAGTGAAGCGGTGATTCCCCAGCCGTTTTTTAGTCGACCAGAATTGTAGCCTAGAGTGTTTCTGAAATTGAAATTATTCCCCAATTCGCTTGAATAAGTGAGAGACGCTTTTTGCTCAATCCCTTGCGAAAGCACATTGATATTACCACCAATTGCGGGAACAGCGAGTTTTGAAGCCCCTAAACCACGCTGAATTTGAACTTTTTGAGTAACCACATCAAGTCCAAACCAGTTTGACCAATACACCCAACCATTTTCCATATCGTTCATGGGGATTCCATCCACCATTACAGAAACGTTGCGTTGATTGAAACCACGGATGTTAACACGCGCATCACCGTCGCCGCCTCCAGTCTGTGTGGCATAAACCCCGGGTGTCGTATTCATGATCATCGGAAGGTCTTGAGTTCCGAGTTCTTCTTTTAGTTTTATTGCAGAAATATCAGAGAATGCCACAGGAGTTTTTCGGTCCACGGCAATGTCAGAAATAATTTCAACTTCTTTCAGATCAACAGATTGCAATAAAAAGTCAACAACGATCGAAGGGCCTTTGGCCTCAATGGTCTTTTCTAAATCGCCATATCCAGTGAATTTGGCGATAAACGTGTATGAACCGTTGGGCAACACAACATCAAAATGTCCATCCAAATCCGTTTTAATGACTTGGTCGGTATTGTAAATGATTTGTGCATTCGGTAGAGTTTCTCCGGTATATCCGTCTTTAACGTTTCCGGAAATTTTCGTTTCTTGAGCGAAAGAAATGAAACTAAGAAGAGAGAGTGCGAAGCAAAGAAAAGAGGCTTTTCTCATATCGGATAAGGTCAAGGTTTTTTGCAAAAGAAAGGGGTTATTGCAACCCCTTTCTAAAGATATTATTTGAAAATCAATTTTCGATAATTTCGAGTGCCATCTTCAAATTGGATGACGATGGTGTACATTCCCGGAGCGACTTCAGGAAGTTCGATGGATTGATATTCGCTTTTCTCCATACGTTCTTCGCGAATCAAACTACCATTAGCACTGAAAATAGTGAAAGCGACCATTTTAGAAGGCGACTTAACTACAAATTGACCTTCTTCAATAGGATTTGGGAATAGGTCAAAAGGAGTTTTTTCGAGTTCATCGATGTTCACAGCACCGCACAAGCAGTAGTGAACGCCCAAAGAATCATAGACATCTGAAGGAAGACTATCCCACTCTAGAGAGGGATCGAAAACACTTGGGTTAGATGTCACACCATGTTGAATGCTAGGCTTACGAATCAACGTGTTGTCTGTAGTCCACCAACGTGTATTGGGGTCGCCAGGTACAAACCATCCACTACCTGGGTCTTCACCGATTTTTCCAATGATATCAAGTATGGTAGCCGTTCCTTTAACAAGAACAAAGGCGTCGTCACCGTTAAAGTAGAATGGGGAGTCAGATTGAACGTAAACTGGGTTTACAAACGTGTCGGCTTTCGCTTGAAGTTCATCAACCACTGGAACTTCGTTACCAGTTCCGTTAGGGTCGCGCTTATCCAATACAAAAACGCGTACATCATAAGGTTGAATAATTCCTGTAATGTCCATCAACATTGGGGTTCCGGCGCCGTCACGATCGCGACCGAATTTGTATTGGCCAGCGCCAAGGTCAATGGGTTCAGATGTTGGATTGTAGAGCTCAATAGCTTTGTTGTTGTAAGTACCTTCAACATATTCAGAAATGAAAATGTCTTGGCAGTTTTGTGCTTGAGCTGCCACTGCAGTCAACGCCACGATGCTTCCGAGTAAAACTTTTTTCATGCGATGGATTTGTTCTTTAATTAAACAAGGGGGACAAATTTAGGCACAACCTATAAAAAAACCATCTTTTCGTATGAACCTTTCTTGAGGATATTGTTAAGCCCTTTTTAAGGAATCTTATTCCCTTCAAATGTGCTGCTGTATCTCGTAATTTCGCGGTTATTAACAATTTTGCTATATTTAGCCTGAATTTTTAGACCTGCATGCCACCTTTAGGGCGTTTTATTAGTCTGACTTTCAGAAAGTACCCTTAACACACATTGAGCCATTAGCCAATGCAAGCTATACGTATGAGACCATTTATACTGAAGTTTTTTACTATCATCGGATTTTTGTCGCTTTTCGTCAAGTCGGAAGGTTCACATGTTCTTGGTGGTGACATTACGTGGGAGTGTCTGGGAGGGAATCAATACCAGATTACATACACGCAGTATCGTGAGTGTTTTGGAACGAATCCGGCTTTACCTCAAGAGACAGTATTCTTGTTTCCGCAAGGAGCATGCTCAGCTTTGTATGCACCGGCTTCTGTATCACTAAGTTTTGTAAGTGAAGCAGAAATTTCTGAACTCTGTCCGGTGGAATTGGCCACTAGTGCATGTGTGAATTATTTTTCACAATCAACTGTGGGTGGCGGATTGACCCCAGGCGTCACGAGAGTGGTGTATTCAGGAACAGTAACCTTGCAGCCGGGCTGTGACTGGCTTGTGTATTGGAGCACCAATGATTACGCATATGTAGAGAACATCGATTGGTCGACTTATCCCAACGCGTTCACGTATTCAGTAATCAATACGAATTTGTGTGCTTCTTCGGTCGACATGAGCAGCCTTGCCTCGCCTTATGATTGTATCGATTCCGGAACAATTACACACCAACTTAGTGTGTCTAATCCAAATGCGTATACGCTTACTTATACCCTAGGAACTCCCCAAACACCCGGAGCCGTAATTGGGTCATATCAGAATGTACCCGGATATAGCCTTCTTCCAGGATTAACCTTATCGCCTTCCGGGCTTATTTCATTTTCGAGCGCTGGAGTAACCCCGGGGTATTATTTGGTCGAAGTCGCTATTACAATGACCGATACAGGTGGACAGGTCGTTGGTGTAATGAATGAAACTTTTTCTTTTGTCATGCGCGATTGCTCTCCAACTCCTACAAGTTTTGATGCTCCTGAGGTGCAGAGTGTGGATTGGGGAATCATCGAAGGTCCCTTAAACATTGGCGTTTGCGCTGGAGATTCTTTGTGCTTTAGCTTTCAAGCAAGCAATCCAAACGCCAATCGCACCGTAATCCTTTCAGAGACTCACCCAGCAATCTTAAATACAGGCAATCCAATATTGGTGCAGACCGGATCGAATCCGGCCTCGGGCGAATTCTGTATGATTACTGATGATAGCATGATCGGTACACATATCATACATATCGAAGCAGATGATAATGCCTGCACTTTACCTGGACATGACGATTTATTTGTAACAGTCACTGTTTATCCGAGCGTGAGCTTGAGTGCCTCGGATACAATTATTTGTCAAGGGCAATCACTCACCGTTACGGCAAGTGGCGGCACTTCATACAATTGGTCCGTCCTTTCCGGTGATTTATCTCCTGGATTTGATGGAAACAACGCTGTGCAAGTGCTCGAAGATATTACGCAAGACACTCAAATTCAAGTGAGTATTCCAGGTGTGCCTGCATCGTGTAACGCTACGGAAATCTTGATTGTGGGAGTTTCTTTGCAAACAATCAATCCATTTCCAGTAGATGAATCGTGTTTGCAAAATGATGGTTCTGTAACTGTAACCGTATTTGGGGCGAATGGCTCAGTACCCGGTTCTTACACCTATGTTTGGTCGAATGCCGGCAGCACAACTAATCAAATCACTGGATTAGATTCTGGTAATTATTGCGTTGATGTGACGGACCCTACCATACCTGGCTGCACGATTCAAGTCTGCGCAACAGTAGGCACCACGCCCCCTCCCGGAGGAAGTATCGAAATTGCTGGAGGAAGCTCAACGACCATATGCCAAGGCGGTCAAGCAACAATCGACTTTTTGTTGACCGGAACTGGGCCTTGGGTAGTCAATGGCACAGGCGCCGGAATTGCTTGGCCCGTAACAGTAAACGCACTTCCGTTTTCTCTTAATGTTTCTCCGACAACCAATACAACATATACACTTACATCTGTTTCCTATCTGAATACTCCGGCATGTGTGACGAACGTAAATGTACCGGTAACAGTAAACGTAAGATCTTTAGTGACAGCGAGTTTCCTCCAAGCCGGACCGCTGTGCGTTGGACAAACCACTCCGCTTACAGTGGACATCTCTCAAGCGGGTAATTTTAATGTTACTTGGTCTGCAAACCCTGCTGATCCGGCAAGTGCGCCAAATCTACCCGCCGGTCCATGGACGGACAATCAAATTCTAAATGGAGTTAACCCTTCGCAAACAACGGTTTATTCGATAACCGATGTTCAATATACAACAGCGCCCGCTTGCCCGAATCCTCAAAATAATACCATGACGATTACGGTCAATCCATTGCCAACAGTAGATTTAACGACCGCTACTTCTCTGATATGTACAGGAGATCAAGCTATATTGGATTTAGCCTTAACGGGCACTCCCAATTGGTCGGTCAATGGAACTGGCGCAGGTATTACTTGGCCTCAAACTGGAATTACCAATGCCAACTCTCAGATTACAGTATCTCCCGCAGCGACAACTAACTTCTGCATTACTTCTGTAACGGATGGAAATAACTGCACCGCTACGGTGAATGATTGTGAGACTGTGACAATAACATCGAACGTAACCCCTTCTGTGACTATAGCTTCAAGTTTGGGAACGACGATATGTTCTGGATCTTCTGTTACGTTTACGGCGAGTCCTTTAAATGGCGGCGCAACGCCATCCTACCAATGGTATTTAAATAGTTTGGCGAATCCTGTAGGCTCGAATTCGCCCACCTATACCACCACCACACTGGCAAACGGAAATTCAGTTTTCGTTGTTATGACTTCAAGTCTTGGATGCGTGACTTCTGCTTCAGCTACGAGTAATAGCTTGGTATTTACGGTTAATCCAGTTGTTGTTCCGTCTGTGACCATCAATACCAATCCAGTTGGGGCTATTTGTGCGGGTACCCCTGTAACCTTCACTGCTGTACCAAACAATGGAGGATTTGCTCCGGGTCCGACATATCAATGGAACTTGAATTCTAACCCAGTTGTCGGACAAACAGGAAATACGTACACATCAACGACGTTTCAAAATGGGGATGTCATTTCTGTGACTATGGTGAGCGGTGCTTCATGCCCAAGCGTGGCTTCAGTGACGAGCCCTAACGTTACCATGACTGTCAATCCCGTGCTTGTTCCTTCAATTTCGATATCAGCAAATCCTACAGGAACAATTTGCGCGGGTGCGTCAGTAACATTTACGGCTACACCAGTTAATCCAGGCGCAGGCCCAACATACAATTGGTTGGTCAATGGAAATCCGGCTGCCGGGGCGACCAATTCTACCTCATATACCACCACTACATTAAACGATAATGACGTGGTGAGTCTGCAAATGATTAGCAACGCATTATGTGCGAGTCCAACAACCGTAAATAGCAATAACATAGTAATGGACGTTAGTCCACTGATTACTCCAACAGTCAGTATTGCTGCTTTGCCGGCGGGAGCTATTTGTCAAGGAACATCAGTCACTTTTACAGCTTCACCAACGAATGGAGGAACAGCACCAACCTATCAGTGGTTCTTGAATGGTGGCCCTGCAGGAGTGGGGTCTACATATACCTCTACCTCATTCAATAATGGAGATAATATCTATGTAGTGATGACTTCGAATGCATCCTGCCTTACACAACTAACAGGAACTAGTACGACCACCACAATGACAGTGAATCCATTGCCGACAGCCACTTTGAGCGCTTCAGCTGAGATTTGTCAAGGAGCGTCGCATACCTTCAATGTCACCTATACAGGATCTGCATTATTTAGCAATGTGCAAGTGTGGAATGCCACCACAGGTGTGTTGGCTCAAAATATAGGAGGAGCAAATACATTTACAACAAGCACTGCCGGTAGTTACTATATAACTACAGTTACAGATGGCAATGGATGCACAAATACAGTAGATAGTCCTACGGTGACATTAACAGTGAATCCTTTACCAACAGCGTCATTGAATGGAGCAGCGGCTATTTGCGCTGGAGGCTCACACACTTTCAATATTACATTCACCGGAGAAGCGGATTATGATTATACCATGAGCTTACCTGGAGGTGGTACCGCCGGTCCATTTAATTCATTGACCAACACTGCAACTTATGCGGCAAGTCTTGCGGGCAATTATGCCGTAGCGACGGTAACCGATAACAATGGTTGTCAAAGCAGCGCAGCCTCGGCTTCTGCTTTGCTTACGGTGAATCCCTTGCCCACATCTACAATCAGTGCGAATGCTTCGATTTGTGCAGGCCAAACGCATAATTTCACAGTGACTTTTACGGGTACCGCCCCGTACACCTATAGTATGACAACCCCTGGTGGCAATGTCAATCCACCAAATGCAGCAACCAACTCAGCAACCTACACCGCTTCGACTGCTGGCAATTATGGTGTTACTACCGTTACCGATTCAAATGGGTGCATAAGCGCTGCCGCTTCGAATGTTTCAGTTCTTACGGTAAACGCTTTGCCTACAGCGACATTTAGTGCGAATGCAACAGCATGCACTGGAGATTGTCATGATTTTATCCTGACCCT
>JBMOFW010000092.1:0-10737 GCA_049318685.1 Flavobacteriales bacterium | reverse complement strand
TCTTTGAATCTTTAGGAGACAAGGCCATCAACAACGAAATTAAGTTGACCTTCAACTTTGTGGCCAACAAAGCATAACAAAAGCGCATACACAAAAAAGCCCGGTTGGATATCAGCCGGGCTTTTTTATTTCACTTCTTTTTCTTTTTTCTTTCTGGATCTTCATGAAAAAAATAACGAAGATCAACGGTCAGATAACTTCCTGAAAGGGGATATTCCAGTCTTGTTGGATTGGTGTTTAAATAGAACGTTGTGACACTTTTGGCGATATCCGAGAACGGCCTATGGAAGGAAGCGCCGAGGTAGAAGTAGCCTTTTTCCTTGGTGCGCCATTCAAAACCATAATTGGCCAAAACCGAAAATTGAATCCAATTGTTGCGATAGGTTTTTTGATTAAAATCAAAACGAAGCGTATCCAATCGATCGCTATCGGTTGTTTCAACACCTGTCGGATAAAAATCAATGGATAAGCCTCCGCTTGCATTCATGTAAAGATTTTCCCCTAATCGAACATAGATCATCCCTTGCAAAGGCATTTCATACCCAATGAATCGATAGGATAAA
The DNA here is from genome assembly GCA_049318685.1 of Flavobacteriales bacterium. GTDB lineage: Bacteria > Bacteroidota > Bacteroidia > Flavobacteriales_D > Sanyastnellaceae > JAIXWP01. The sequence goes on along the minus strand of JBMOFW010000092.1, from coordinate 10,174 downwards.
ACATGAGGCTGAGGGAGTTGATCTTGGTAATAGCGCACGCGGTAGTTCCGCTGAACCAAATTAATACCCGTTTCAAGACTCCAGTTTTTGGTTAACCCTTTGCGAATCACCATTCCAAAATTGATCCCAAATCGAGGTTCAAAGTCCACAGTAATTTCTCCATTGGTGTCAGTCTCCGGACCCGTTCCAAAAAATTGGCTGGTCACCATAGGTTTGAATTGAATGCCCAATGTGGTCACGTTTTCTTGTGCCCACGCCTGCGCAGCAAAAACCCAAAATGCCACTAGTACGCTTACTCTCCTATCCATTCTGTCAAATATTCGATGGGCTTTCGATGGCTTTTGGGCCATTCTTCATCGGTGTAGCCAATGTACAACAGGCCAAGACATTTATCTTGTGGACTTAGTCCCAAAAAAGTATTCATTTCTTGCGTGTATATGGGTTTGGGAGTGGCCCAAAACGTACCAATACCATATGCAGTTGCGGTGAGTTGCATATTTTGAATCGCGCATGCAACGGCTTCTATTTCTTCTATTTCAGCGATTTTTCCGGATTGGTCTCTTTCCATGCAAACCGCAATCACAGCAGAAGCGAGCAATGGACGTTGCTTCATTTTATTGTACTTGGCCGGATTAAACGCTTCGGGTGAAGACAATGTTTTGTAAAGTTCTGGTAAAAATTCACTGATTTTTTCCAATCCAGTACCCATAAATACTTTGAATCGCCAAGGTTGCGTATTCCCGTGGGTAGGCGCCCATATGGCATTATTGAGCAAAAGTTCTATTTGCTCTTTGTGCACCTTTCGTGCGCTAAATTTTTCGGGAACAATGGTTCGTCTATTGCGAATGACCTCTGTAATTTCGCTGAGATTGTATTTCATGCGTTCAGGAGAATAATGTGCAAAGCTAACGCAAGCAAAGTCCTGTTCAAGTACATTTGTTACCAATACGCATATGAAAACAATAATCATTACTGGCGCTGGATCGGGCATGGGACGTGCCACTGCAATCCGCCTTTCGAAAGCCCCTGAAACACGCATCATTTTAGTTGGTCGACAGCTTAGCACGTTGAACGAAACTCTTGGATTGATGGAGCACACCAATCAGCATCATCTTTTTGAATTGGACATTCGTGATTCGGCTGCGTGGAAAAGTCATTTAACAGCTATCAACGCTGAAGAATGGAATATCTCCGCCGTATTTGCCAATGCCGGTGTCGGAGGTGAAAACACCTACGGTTCGGAAGATCGTTGGGATGAGATCATAAGTACCAACCTTACCGGCACCTACGTGACCATCATGGAAACCCTCCCCTATCTAAAAAAATCATCGAATACATTTCGCCATATTGTCATTACGAGTTCTTGTTTAGCGCGATTTGGCGTGCCGAATTACACTGCATATTGCACAGCAAAGACAGGCCTTTTGGGGTTGACCAAATCTTTGGCGGTTGAATTGGCATCAGACAATATTTTGGTGAATGCGATTTGTCCCGGCTGGGTGGATACTGACATGGCTAGAGCAGGTATTCAATTGCTAGCTAGCCGAGCAGATCGTCCATTCGAATCCATGTTTGATGAACAAATGGGTTATGTTCCGCTCAATCGCATTTCCCAACCTGAAGAAATCGCTGCAACTGTTGAATTTCTTATCGCAGGGCATCAAAATTCCATTACGGGACAAGGCATCGATATCAATAATGGTTCATTTATGATCTAATGAAAAAAGCTTTTCTCTTTCTATTGCTGTCGACCTTGTTCGCTCCTTGTTTTGGTCAAAATGATTCTATCATTATAAGGAATATTTACGATGAAGTATTGGAGAATGGACAAGCGTATGCCCATTTACATTCATTGTGTAAAGACATTGGCAATCGCATCGCCGGCAGTGAAAATGCAGACAAAGCCATTGCTTGGAGTGTTGAGTTGATGAAGTCATATGGATTGGATTCAGTCTATACGATGCCTGTTGAGGTGCCCCATTGGGTACGTGGGCCCAAGGAAATAGCCTACTATAATTCCGGTGAACTGCGTAAAAATTTAACAGTAGTTGCTCTTGGCGGATCAGTTGGAAGTAAATCGGCCATCACCGCGGAAGTCATCGAAGTGAAATCGATTGATCAGCTTCGCGGAATCGACGAGAAATACGTCAAAGGAAAGATTGTGTTTTTTAATAAAGCCATGGATCCGTTGCTCATCAATACTGGCGCTGCCTATGGAGGCGCCTATGACATTCGTTCGCAGGGTCCGTCTGAAGCAGCAAAGAAAGGAGCTGTTGCTTGTTTGATTCGGTCATTAACTTTAGCCGACGATCAATATGCGCACACAGGAGCCACGCGCTATGAAGACGGAATTGTGCAAATTCCTGCAGCGGCATTAAGTAGCGTCGATTCACGCGAATTGAGCAAGCAACTCAGCCAGAACAGCACATTGAAATTTACTCTACATATTCAGAGTGAGGTCTTTCCTAGAAAAATGCAAGCCAATGTAATTGGTGAAATTCGAGGCAGTGAATTTCCCGATGAATACATTGTGGTTGGAGGTCACTTGGATTCGTGGGATGTTGGAGAAGGTGCACATGATGATGGCACCGGAGTGATGCAATCCTTGGAGGTAGCTCGTGCATTAATGGCGATAAAATACCAGCCTAAACGCACCATTCGGATCGTTTTTTATATCAATGAAGAATTCGGGAATGACGGAGGAGAAACATATGCACGATTGGCGAAAGAAAAAAATGAGATACACATTGCTGCGTTAGAAAGTGATGGCGGTGGATTCACACCTCAAGGTTTCAATATACAAGGAAGTGATGCGCAATTTGCTTGGTTGAAATCGTGCGAAACACTATTTGAACCATATCAACTTTTTTCATTCCGACAAGGATGGAGTGGAGTTGATATCGGACCACTGCGCAATGATCGCATCGCTTTGTTTGGATTATCTGTGGATAGTCAGCGTTATTTCGACTATCACCATTCCAATAATGATATTTTTGAGAATGTCAATAAGCGGGAACTCCACCTTGGAGCAGCTGCCATGGCCGCTTTGGTTTACTTGATTGATCAAAGTGGAGTTCCTGCTGAATAGTATTATTCGAGGATAATCAACTTATCCGATTGGATGCCATTTAGTGTGCTATAGCAAATGGAATATACACCTGGGCTCCACGACTGCGCATTTTCGATTTCGATCTGCGCGAAATTGTTGAGATGCAGATTTGACGTGAATACTTGTTTACCAGTCATGTCAAAAACCATGACCGCCACGTCTTCCTCTTTTTCCCCAATTAAGTTGATGAAAACTGAGGATTTAGATGCTGGGTTGGGATAAACACTTGTGGAAATCACTTCAGTATATTCATCGGATATGTCGTCCATTTGAAAAAGATCACTTAATTGTTCTTCATTCCAAACAATCAAAGAACTCGTAGCAGCGTACTGCATGCATACAGCCGGTCCCCAGTTAGAATCGTAGGTATAGTTATATATTGGTCTGCAACGCACGTTGTAGGATTGACCTGGGGTTAATCCGGCGATTTGATTCAAACGGAAAACTCGGGAAGTTCCAACATTAAAATATACCGGTTCTTGAAGACCATTTGTATTGATGAATTCGATTTGGTGTCCGGATGCAGTACACGCGAAAGGACCAAATTTGACCATCGGTCCTCCTGTCACAGCGCCATTGGAGCAAGAATAGCTAGCAGGAATTGATTGCAATACATTCGAAGCCGTGGTAAAATTGACGTTGACAAGCGAGGGCACATTGACAACTTCTATTTGTCCTATTGTATTAGTCAGATAAAAATTGGCCGTGACATTGGCAGCATAAGTTCTGTTATGCCTTACACCATTGAAACTTGACAATAATATTTTGGTTGTTCCTGTGGATGTTGCGTTAAGAACTTCATCTGAACTGAGATCATCCAATGAAATGGAATAAGCTCCGGCTCCAACAAAATTGCATTTAATGGTTGCACATACATCCGCCGTGCCTGAAACAGGAACCAGTGAGGAGCTCTTCAATTGGGCGCAGCAGAGAGCGAACGTTCCGGTTCCGGATGCCGAATTCATATTTCTAACACCCAAAAAGTAGAATTGGCCAGGAGTCAAATCACCACAATTCAAAATCTCCCCTCCCACACCAGATCTCAGATTAACACTTCGAATAAAATTATAATTCTCATCAAGTAGTTCCAATACACAGTCAAAAGCATTCGTTTGAACTTCAAAACGGGCGCCAATTGTTGACGATTGAAAGCGGAACCAAATATCTTCACCTGTGGTGGTATTGGTCTGCGCAATAGCCGTTGTTGTCGCTCCTACCAACGTTTGATTGTGGATTGAACAAATTGGGTAATCGGACAACACAACATTCTTTGCCGTCCAAGGATTGTCGAAGGCTACACAGGGTCCATAGATGCACGAGTCATCATTGATCATTGCCCAAGGATTGTATGTACAAGCACTCGGATCTGTACAACCGTAACAAGCAGAATTCCCCAAAGAGAAATAGGCGAAATCATTGTCCAATCCATCTCCTGAATACACTTGATCTCCAATTGTAATACTCCATTCGATTTCTTCCGGATAAGCGCTACCCGAAACGCTAAACAAGTAACATCCATCGGGCAGACAAAGATGTTGAAGGTCATAGTCTAAAGGATAAGCCAACGTACCTGATACCACAAGATCCCCATCAAGGGTTTCGATTGTAAAAATCCCATCGTCCCATCCATCACCGACATAATCGATCAATTCCAATACAGCACAGTTTTCCATACAGCACGAGCCGTCATCATATATAGCCAGATTATTGTAGTTGCAAGCGCTTGGTGTTGTGCAACCGTAACAAGAGATATAATCGCACGACCCATCATTGCAGGTGGCTGCGGCGTCATAATTACAAGCTAAAGGGTCGTTGCATCCAAGTGTACCAGGACCAATCAGGAAATGGTTGTTTTTTTCAAAAGCCTCGAAGGCCGGTGTATTCGGGAAGTCACCCGAAGCTAAGACAGCTCCTCCAGCATAACTAATTGTAAAAGCGGCACCATTCCATCCGTCACCATATGTATCCAACTGAATAAAGTTGTAGCAACCTTCCGGCAGACAAAGTTGATGCGACTGATTGGCCCCATTTGCGCCAATGAAGAGAAAAACGTTTCCCAGATCATCGACAAGTTGATAGCCCAATTCGGAAGAATAGCTACTTGGTGTTATCGACACAATAACGCAATTGTCATAACAGCATGAGCCATCATCAAAAGTTGCCGAAACATTATAATTACACGCTTGCGGATCTTGACAGCCCCCAGCCATTGAAGTGCTTTCAGAGAAAGCAAATAAAGAAGTTAAAATTCCTATTACTAGGAGCGCACATGTTTTCATCACCGTGGGAATATGGAAAGTTGTACGGTGAGAAAACAAAAAAGGTTATGTCTTTTGCAAGACATAACCTTTTTTTTGCTGTTTATACCAAAATTCTAGTTACAACTTGTACCGAAGAACTGGAGCAAGATGAGCAAGTCACCCACACCGGTTACACCGTCGTTGTTCAAGTCTGTTGGACATGTATTTTCTTCAACCAATTCAAATACACAAGAATGATCGTCGATTGTTGCGCCTTCTGTGTAGTTTGTCGCTTCAACGTAAGTACAACCTACGCAAGAAGTATACTCACACAAAGAGCAATCGCCGAAAGTAGCATCTGGGTTGTAGTTACAAGCCACAGGCTCAGTACATCCAGCGATACAATCTCCGTCTCCAGTGCTGAATTGAACACCTGCTGTGCTCACTCCACCAGTAAGAACGCCGTTATTTGAACCTGTAAGGATCCAGCTTACTTCACCAGGGAAAGCGCCACCACTTACAGTAATTCTGAAGCAACCACTTCCTGCGCAGAAAGTAGCAGTACCGCTATTGCCAGTTGCAATAGTAGCAGAACCGATAATTGCGCCAGTAGCTTCGTCAGTAACAACTGCCACGTTTCCGTTCCAGCCATCACCGAATGAATCGTTCATAATCAAAGTAAGACAGCCATCATAGCAGCAAGACTCAGGATCTGAGATAATAGCAGTAGCGTCGTAGTTACAAGCAGTAGCATCAGTACATCCTGAGCATGAATCGTATTCACAAGTACCGTTATCATCTGTAGCAGCTGCATCATAGTTACAAGCGCCTGGGTCAGTACAACCACATACACCAGCACCTACTGTGAAATCGATGATGGCATCACCACCGGCAACGATTTCGTTTCCGTTAGCGTCTAGGAGAGACCAAGAAATTTCAGCATCCCATGCGCCACCACCTACGTTGATAGAGTAACAGCCATCTTCGAGACAGAATACGTCAAAGCCTGACTCAGGACCTGCGAAATTGTTGTTGTCTACAGAACACTGCGCATCGTTGATGCTACCAGTAGCGATCACGTTACCAGCGAGGTCAGTAATAGTATAAGTAGCACCATTCCAACCATCACCAAATGAATCCGCCATGTCCATCATGTAAGCAGCACCGTTAGTACATGTTACACAAGAGAAGTATTCGCAAGAGTCATCGTCCACGTTGGCCGCTGCGTTATAGTTACAAGCGCAAGGGTTCGTACAACCTTCAGTAACAGGAACACAATCAAGCGTCAAGTTGAATGGACCATCGAGAAGGTCATCAATAAAGTCACCATTGGTATCTACACCACCAGCAGTGATGTAAACGAAGTAAGTTGTACCTACAACAGAGATGAAATCAACCACAGCATCATCACCATCGAAGAATCCGCAACCAGTATCTGTTGCATCATCATTCTCACCAACAACGCAAGTCAAAGGACCAGCGCAACCGTTGGTAGAAGAGAACACCTCAATGCGGCTATCAATTGCAGATCCACAAGTGCTAAGGGTGTGGAATTCACCAGTACCTTGGAAAGTATACCAAACACCGTTGTCAGAACCAGAGATTCCGCAACCAGTTGGAGCACCTGTAGCAGTAGACAATGCAGTAGAACCGTTTTCGGTTTGACCGCAAACAAGCGTTATAGCGTCAGCGCAAAGGTCGTTTGCTGGCACTTGAGTGTAAGTACAAGTACCATCTTCAATAGTAGCGTTCGGATCGTAGTTATCAGCTGAAGGGTCAGTACAACCTACAGCAGTCAAATCAGCAATCAACGTGAAGTCACCACAACCGTTTGGATCGTCTGTATAAACGAGGAAGTAGTAGTTGGTGTTTTGGTTTACTGGGATATTGGCTTCGTATAAGCTACCAGCACATTCATCTTCTACTGGACCGCAACATGCGATTGGTTCTAAGTTAGTGCAACCACCGCCAAGATCTTCAAATACTACAAGACCGGCATTTGTTCCAGAAACGTTTACCAAGCTGAAGTCGAAAGTATCAAAGCTGCCACTATTCATGGTGTACCAAACACCGTAGCCAGTGCCAAATGGGTTACAACCACTGATATCATCAGGGTTAGCGCAGCAAAGGTTACCAGGTACTTGAGCTCCATCAGGAAGTGGAAGCGCAGCAGAACAATCATCATTGATAGGCACGTTTGCACAAGAAGTACATGTCATAGCCAATTCAAAGTCAAGACCTTGACCAACGCCAAATTCAGAAACAAGCACAAAATATTGAACCGCTGCTTGCGATGTGAACACAACAGTAGAAGCGAAACCTGTACAGTTAGCATCATCATCGTTTGCTGCAACGCAAGCCAATGCTCCGCAAGATCCAGCATAAACGCTCAATTTTGTATCAACAGCAGAAGAACAAGTAGTCAACGTTACTTGCTCACCAGTACCGATGAATGTGTACCAAACACCAGGAGAAGTGATAGCAATACCTTGACAGTCGCTAGCAATTGCAGAATCATCATTTGCGTTATCAGTAGTACCATTAACGGTTACACCACATCCGATAGCATCGGCATTGGCGCAATCATCGTTAGATGGAGGACATTCGCAAGAACCGTCGTCTTCGTTAGCCTGAGGGTTATAGTTGTTACAACCAGGATCAGTACAACCAGGGATAGTACAACCTGTAGCACCGGCCCAAGCGAAGGCTTGACCAGTTGTTGGAGCACCACCAGCAATTTCGTTACCTGATTGATCTTGAAGACTCCAACCTACTTCAGTACCAAAATTACCAGTTGTTACAACTACTGTATAGCAACCTGAAGTCAAGCAATAGGTATCGATACCGAAACTAGCACCATCACCGCTAGCGGCGTTATCAAGATCACCTTGAGCAACGATAGAACCACCGTCATCAGTGATAAAATATTGGGCACCGTTCCAGCCATCACCCCATACGTCGGTCATAGACATCACCAACAATTGTTCACCAGGGTTACAATAGATACATGTTCCATCATCGATTGTAGCTGACGGATTGTAGTTAGTTGCAAACAAGTCCATACAACCCGGGATACAAATTTCTCCGCCAACGCCAAATGCTAGACCTGAAGTTGGAGCGCCACCAGTTGCGATTACGCCGTTGATATCAGAAAGTGTCCATTCTATTTCAGCAGGAACACCATCGCCAGTAACGTCAATGATATAGCAACCAACTCCGAGACAGAAAGTCGCAGTACCTGAAAGACCATCATCTAAAGTAGCTGTTCCTACAACATCGCCAGACAACAAATGTGTAATTGTGAGAACGTCGCCGTTCCAACCATCACCCCATGTATCGGTCATTTCGAGAGTTACCAAGTTTTCGTAGCAGCAAGTACCATCATCACAACCTGCGGAAGCATCATAGTTGTTTGCAGATGGATCTGTACAACCAGGATAAACGCAAGAACCATCGTCGAAGTTTGCAGCTGAATCGTAGTTACAAGCAGCAGGATCTGTGCAACCTGCGAGGGTTGCCGCAAATGAGATGCTCCATGATCCAATTGAACCTATATCACCTCCGGCATCGTCAACAACGTATAAAGACCAAGTACCATTGGCAGCGTCACCACCAAATACACCGGCGAAAGTTGATGTCCCTGCAGGTGCAGAATTGTTAACAGTTCCACCGAAACCAGGGAAAGCATCACCAGCAACAAAGTTTGCAGGCTGATAAATACCAGCTGGATTCAAACCCGTGTTGATGAATGCTGCAGTTGCGTAATCAGCAATTTCAATAGTGGTGTTCACCCAGTCCGCTCCATTTCCACAGTCAGACATAATCACCAATGATTCACCATTAGGAGCCACAAGAAGCACATCAATATCCGATGGCCACGTGTGGTTGAGGTTAGTCAACGTAATCGACATTGCACCGATAGTAGCAGGACCGCCACTTACAGTGATTGTTGAGGGGTTAGGTGTTCCGGCAGAAACATCATTAACGGTGATGCCGCCTCCGCTAGTGAACGTCTGCGCTTTCGCCGAATTCACAAAAAGGCCACAACACGTCAATGCGAACATTGCCAGCACCGAAAGTTTTGTAAACTTTTGGATCATTTGTTTTGGTTTTGGTTAATAAACAGTATTTCAAATTATTAGCTACCCTATGGCAGCACCTTCTTAGCCGACGAAATCCCCACCACAAGGCAGAATCTTTGGGTCATCCTAAGGAAAAGCATGCGCAAAATAGCACAAGGAATCGAGACTACCGCAACATGTGGAAAAAAATCTTAACTAAAAAACCGTAATCCCTTAAATCGCAAGCCTCTAAAAAAGAAGTTTTAACTATTTACCCCACATTTCTGCATGCCATGAATGGGCAAAAGGGACAATCCATTTTGATTTCCATTCACCTAGTTTTTTTACTGTATTATCAAAAACACGTGTTTCATTGGTGACCACATTGGCTTTTCGCAATCCCCAAAACTCATGCAATCGGGATGCAACAATCTCTTCATCCTGAAAATAAAGGGTTTGAAGTCGATCGAAAAAATCAATACTGTGAATGCTTCCGAGTTCTTGGATGACATGAATCAATTTATCCTGCCCACATCCACTGATTACAGCAGCGGATTCATCCAATGCAACAATGATAAATCGGTCAAATGAGATTGTAAACGCCGCCTTCATGAGTGCTCCATGAGAAGTCCATTGTTCGCAAAAGGAAGATAATCGTTTTTCAATATCTTCTTGAATCGATTTATCCAACGGTTTATTCGCTTGGAAAATCCAAATTTTTGCGTCATCAGAAAACGTCGAAATATCATTCATTTTTTTACTGA
>JBMOFW010000091.1:0-10862 GCA_049318685.1 Flavobacteriales bacterium | reverse complement strand
GATCGCCGCGAGGTGATAGAGGCATTGCGAAAAGTAATTAAGAAAAATCTCCCCAAAGGATTTGAGGAAACCATGAATTACGGCATGATTGGTTATGTGGTACCACAGTCCATTTACCCAGCCGGCTATCACTGCGATACCAAATTGCCTTTGCCATTCATGAATATTGCTTCACTAAAAAACAATATTTCGTTTTATCATATGGGCATTTATGCGATGCCAGAATTGCACGACTGGTTCATCGGAGAATACCCCAAACATGCCAAGTCAAAATTGGATATGGGAAAAAGTTGTATTCGATTGAAAAAAATGGACGATATTCCCTATGAATTGATCGGTCAGTTGACGAAGAAAGTCAGCGTAAAAGATTGGATCAAATGCTATGAAACCAATTTACAAAAAAAGTAAATCATCATGAGAAAACTGCTCTCCATATTCTTGTTCGTTATAGGCTGTGTTGGTGCGCAAGAGTTGTGGGCGCAGCCCGGCATGGACACGTTGATGAAGGCTCCTGCCATCAATTGCGATGATGTGAAGTACAATGCTTCTGTGCTCATTCCGCAATTTGTCCGTGAAGGGGAATTGGAAACAGCCATGGAGGCACATCAATTTTGGACCAATAACTGCGCAGCCAGCGAAATGTCCAACTTGGTTGGGTATATGCTCAATTTGTTGCAAGATGGAAAAATGGATAATGTCACCGATCAAGAGTTGATTGTGACCTTGCTCAATAGTGAATTGGGGTTGCAAGAAGAACATAGTGGAAGCTATTATTTTTACAATCAAACCGAAGAAAACATACCGCTTGTTAGTCGTAAACGGTTTATCGATTTTCTGACTGAACAAGCGTTTAAGTTTCAAGACGAACAATTTCCTGAAGGAAGCAAGGAAGATATTTTCTTGCAATTTATTAAAGAAGATCGTATTGAAGCCACGCATGATTTGCGTGTAAATCGGGAGGAGAATGAGTCATTTCAATCGATCTATAATGCACGCGCAACAGACTTGTTGAGCCGACAAGTGGGGCTGATGACATTGCGTTCAGGTGTATGGGTACCGCAAGGAAACGCTTCTATATTGGGTTTAAATCCGGTGATTGGATTTAGTCTTGGCGGCACATTTCGCAAAATGGATATGTTGTCGGTTGTGTTGGAAGGCCGCATCGGTGCATCCATTTCCGATAGCCTCAACATCATGTATAAGGACAGCTTGATTACCACTGACTATGTTTCCGGTTTGTATGTGGGATTTGAATATGACAAGCGATTACTGAGCAGTAAGAATTTTCGTCATCGCTTGGGATTTACCCTTGGATTGGGATACGATCATGTGAATGTCATTCCTGAATATCTGCGCGGGGTAGATGATGGCAATACAGAAGACGAAGTCGATATCAATCCAAGAAAGTACTTGCCTTCAATCAATGTGAATGTTGGTCTAAGCTACAGCTACCGCTTGACCATGGGTTCTTATCTTGGTTGGAATGCGCGCTTCAATTATCACAACTACAACAACAAAGGCGGCGACAATCTTACGGGTACAAGCTTCAACGCCAATGTAGTCATTGGGTTTTTGTTTAATGACACCCGATGGTCGGAAGGTGAAAAGTTGGGATTGGCTTTTTAACGACTCAACGCATACAATACGGGCCGACTTGGCGCTGCATCATTGACAAAAGGAGCGATTTGCATTTCCAATAAATACAATCCATCCTGTATGGAATCGGCTACAAAAATGAACTCGGAAATAGTGCACTGAAATCTGCTTTCATCTCCATGTTTCCAAAATGCTTTGTGCGCGGCCAAACGACCGGCGTCATGCTCACGGTCTACCGAAGGAAGATCGACCAACAAGTGCTGAATGTTTTTCTCTACTAAAAACGTCAAGGCGTCTTCTGTGAAGTAACAAAAATTCGTGTCTGAGTAGTTTTTGGATTGTTTATCTACTCCATTCGGTAAGGTGCGTACCACAAGCGATTCTGCACCTTCGTGAAGCTGCTCGCGCAATTGTTTTGATGTAATTAGCAAGTCGTTTTGTTCTCCCGTTTCATCGTTCTCCTGTTTTACTTCGGGAGTGATGGTGATCAATTGAGCGGAAAAAAAATAGCGGGACAATAGACTACTAATGGGTCTTTTTACATTGGCCACGTGCTCATAGCTTTCTGTATGTGTGCCATGTCCATGTGGATTAAATTGAATATTGCGAAAATTGACTGAGCCTCCTTCGGCTACACTGCCCACAAATCCTTCACCTTCAACGGGCCGAATGATCATTCGGTCTACATACCATGCTCGAGGTCCATCGGGCGACAGTGGAATTGAAATATCGATTGGATGGCGCAAATCTGCGGTGTAGACTTGGGTGCCGATGTGTAATGTTGTAATCATGCGTTTACTAAGAATAAATCTGAGGCAATGCGATCAGCGAGGAAAAAGCCTTTTTCGGTTAAGCGCAATTGATCGCCATTTCGTTCCATCCACTCTTCTTCCAAATATCCACTTATTTCTTCTTCAAATTGTGCAAGCAGTTCTACGCCAAAACGATTTGCTACCGTTTCGATCTGAATACCTTGAGCAGTGCGCAATCCGGTCATAATGTATTCATTGTAGAGGTCACGATCACTGAGATTTTCCTCCTCCCAGTATCCTGTATTTTCTTCGATGGCTTTGATGTACAGCGGATTGTTTGATACATTCCATCGTCGAGTGCGAAGCCCATCGAAAGAGTGCGCAGAAGGCCCTATTCCCAAATAGGGAATTCCTTGCCAATAGGAGGTGTTGTGACGCGAATGAAATCCTTCTCGGCCAAAATTGGATACTTCGTAATGATCATATCCGGCCAAGATGGTTTGCAATACCAAATAGGTGTACTGGTCATTGGCGAGGGTGTCTGGAGCTTGGACCAGTTTTCCGGTTTTTTCCCATTTCCCAAAGGCTGTTTTTTCTTCAATTGTCATGCAGTAGGCACTGAGATGTGGTACTTCGAGGTGTAGCGCTTTTTCGACGTTGCGCTTCCAATGATCCATACTTAGTCCGGGAATGGCATAAATCAGATCGATGGTGATGTTTTCGAATCCGGCATCTTGGGCGGCTTTCACGCTGTATTCACCCTCCTTGGCTTCATGGGCGCGATTCATCATTTTTAAATCCTCATCTCGAAAACTTTGAATGCCAATACTAAAGCGATTGATCGGGGTGCGCTTCAAATCACGCAAGTGCAGTGTGGTCAGATCGTCGGGATTGGCTTCGAGTGTGATCTCCGGAAGGGATGAAATGTTAAAATGCCCTTGGATGGTGTCGAAAATGGACATCAATTCATCATAACTCAAAATGCTGGGGGTGCCTCCACCGAAATAAATGGTATCGACTTGCTGCCCTTCTAAGCTGGAGGCGCGATGCAGAATTTCCTTGTTTATAGCCGAAACCAGTTCCTTTTTTCGATCGAGAGAGGTCGAAAAATGGAAATCACAATAGTGACACGCCTTTTTGCAAAAAGGAATATGGATATAGATGCCCGACACAGCGCCAAAAATATTTAGCTTCGCACCACATTCGACAAATATGTATCACGCAACGGTAAATAATGGCAAAACTTTCGATGTTCAGCCAGACGCTCAGGGCCAATCGGCGTTAATTGACGGACAATCCATCCAATTTGATCTAATTGGAGGGGATGGAAAATTTCACATTTTGTGGAATAATAGTTCGTTTAATGCCGAACTGGTTAATCTGCATGTCGAAGATAAAGTAGTCTCTATCAAAGTGAACGGAAACGTATACACCGTAAAATTGAAGGATAGATTCGATGATCTGCTACAAAGCCTAGGGATGGAAGGCGCGGGAAGCAAGAAAATTAAGGATGTAAAAGCGCCTATGCCGGGCATGGTTCTGAACATCATGGTTAATGAAGGCGATGAAGTGACCAAAGATCAACCTATTGTATTGTTAGAGGCCATGAAGATGGAAAACGTGATCAAGAGCCCAGCAGACGGGAAAATCAAAAAAGTGAGCGTGTTGAAGGGTGTTGCTGTGGAAAAGAACACTATTTTGGTAGAATTTGCGTAATGCAGCTATGACCAAACAGGGTCATGTGGATAATAAATGAGCCACTCAAGTAAAGAAATTCACATTCTGTGCACCTTGCGCAACGAAATTTGGTCTGTAAAGTATACAAGACTCGATGTTGTGTTTAATATGAGATCCACCTTATTCACCCTATTAATCGCTTTTTGGACATTTTCCGCGCAGGCACAAGACTGTTCTTCTGCGTTGAGCAATGTGCTATGCGTGAATGAAGATCCGGTGGCCGGTGGACTTGAGGTCAATCCTGTGTCTTTTGATTGTTTCAATTCTGTAATGACGTATTATGCAACTTTCCATACTGGAAGTGCAGCAGGAGGAAGCGCGGTCATCTCTGTGACACCCGGTGATTGCGACGACTTTGATGGGCCGAATGATTTTTATATTGTAGGAGCAGAACTTCCTGCCGGTGCAGATCCTTGCAATCCTGTATCCTTTGGCAATGTTTCGGATTGCGCGACCAGCAGTGTTGCTTTCGATTACACGATGAACGATTTGGCCGCCGATACCGATTATTTAATTGTGCTCGGCAGCGATCATGATCCCATTTATGGTGAATGCGAGTTTGAGTTGACTATTAGTGGATCAGCTGTGGACGTTAGTGTAACCATAGAGCCATTTATTGTTTATCTCGGAGGAAGCACACAACTAACGGCCTATAACGGCACCACCTATTCATGGACTCCTGGTGATTACTTGTCGGACGTCACCATCCCAAATCCCATAAGTACCCCTGAGCAAACCATCGATTACACGGTCACATCCACTGTAGGAACATGCAATGTCTCTACTACTGTTACAGTAACCGTAGGTCCTCCTTTGGTGATTTTTGATGGTATTACGCCTAATGGTGATTTGATCAATGATACATGGACAATACTCGGCATTGAGCGTTTCGAATCGGCTATGGTGACAGTGTATGATCGTTGGGGGCAGCTGATTTTCAAATCAACAGGCTATGCCAAGCCTTGGGATGGGACGAATAAGGGAAAAGAATTGCCCATGGGGCCGTATTACTATGTCATCGAACTCAATTCATTTGACGTAGCCATTCCCCCGATTACCGGTGTAATATCAATTATCAAATGATGCTCCGGATAAGATATATGCTATTGCTCTTGTCCATCGGTTTGGTCGGCAGCACTTGGGCTCAACAAATGCCTCAGTTTTCGTATTTCACCTACAATTACATTCAATACAATCCCGCAGTAACTGGCAATACCTCATGTTTGGATTTGCATATCGGAATGCGTCGTCAATGGACCGGTATTGATGGAGCACCTACTACTGCAATTGCTTCTGTGCATGGTAAAGTGGCTCAGAAGAAATTCAACTATCATGGGTTGGGTGCAATTGTGGAAAATGACAAAGCTGGACCGTTTAGCTATACCGGAATCAACTTAAATTATGCATACCACATGCGCATGGCCAAAGGCTATTACCTCAGCAGTGGCATTGGCATCGGTTTCAAACAATACCGCGTCAATTTTAGCGACATGTTGCTCGAACAGCAAGACATCGATCCAGTGATTAGTTCTTCGGCTGGAGATTTTATTTTTCCGGTTGTTCATCTTGGCTTTTGGCTGTACAAAGCAGATCGTTTCTATGGAGTTTCCATGCGCCAGTTGAATAAACAAACGGTTCAGGGCATTGATAAGGGCGAACTGATTAACCACTGGACATTTGCTTATGGCCAATCAATCAAAGTGTCTGATGATTTCTTTTTCAAACCGGCGTTCTTAATGAATTATGTGGCCAAATCGAAACCGTCGTTGGAAGGTCAGGCGATTTTGTCGTATAAAGAAACCATTGCGTTTGGACTCGGGGCAAGAAGTGGGATGGGTATATCAGGACTGCTCAAAGTAGGGGTAGGTCGATTCCTTACATTTGCTTATGCCTACGATTTAACCCTTAACAAATTGCGCTATGACGGTGGAGCTACGCATGAATTGGTGCTGGGCATCAATGCATGCGGCGGAAAAGAAGGCAGCTACCAGCATTGCGCAGCCTATGACTAATGATCGATATCGAATTCTACAGAGAATATTGTCTTCGAAAAATGGGTGTAACGGAAGATACCCCTTTCGACGATGATGTTTTGGTCTTCAAAGTGGGGGGAAAAATATTCTTGTTGTGCAGCATCTCCCAATTTTCATATGTCAATATGAAATGCGATCCGGAATATGCGGTGGATTTACGAGAGCGTTTCGGAGGCATCACGCCGGGTTACCATATGAACAAAAAACATTGGAATTCGGTAGCTACCGATGGTTCTGTGCCTGCGGACTTGTTTTTTAAACTAATCGATCAGAGCTATGATTTGATAGTTAATTCACTTCCAAAAAAGGTACAAGCGGAATTGAAGAAATAGGCAATTTTGGTTGATTTCTTTGGTTAATAAGTCTTTAGATCGGACCAACGAGCACGTGGAATCCCTTAATAATTTCACATCATGAACGACTCTGTAAAATTCAAACGTATTCAAGAACTGGCAGCCACGGTGCTTGCCGGTTTGGATGAGCTTTCATTGGGTAAACTCTCCAAGGAGGAGCTTGAAATGTTGACCGATCACAGCCGTGAATTATACGAGCGATTAGTGGTCTTGCGATACAAATCGTATGATAATGAAGTAAAAGGCACTCCTGTTCCGGTGAAAGAATCAAAACCGGAAGAGCCACAGCCAATTTCGTTTAAGTTTCACACCACACCGGCCGCCGAGGCCAAACCGGAAGTGGCTCCTAATCAAGTATCGCTTATCGATGCGATTGAAGAAGTCACCAAGGCGGAAGAAATAGTTTTACCTGAGGTGAAAACTGAGCAGCACATTTCAGAAGAATTATTTGAAATGAATGTGGGAGCAACGCAGCCTGTTGTTCCTCCTGCCTATACTACACAACCGCAAGAAAGTCTTAATGATCGTTTGGCCAAGTCGGTGACTCAATCGCCCAGCGTAGCGCAAAAACACGAGCATACACCTATCGCGGATCTTAAGCGCGCCATTACGTTGAACCAGCGTTTCCAGTTCAGTAAGGAATTATTTAAGGGTAACAATCAAGACTACGAAGTGGCCATTGACCGCCTCAATAATACCAATCGCGATGAAGCCTTTCGTCAATTGGAGCAATTGCGCTCTAAGTATGCTTGGAATAATGAATCGCAGATTACTCAAGACTTTGTTGAGTTGATCGAACGTCGCCATCAAGCGTAATCGTGGCCACTTTATATCTCGTACCAACACCCATTGGCAATCTCGAAGATATCACACTTCGGGCTCTGCGCATCTTGAAGGAAGCCGATTTTGTATTGGCCGAAGACACGCGTGAAACCCGCAAACTTTTCCAGCATTTTGATATAGATAAACCGTTGATTAGTTATCACCTCAACAACGAGCATGCGGTAACGAAATCGATGGTAGAAAAAATTCGTCACGCACAATCGGTGGCATTAGTAAGTGACGCTGGAACACCGGCTATTTCCGATCCTGGTTTTTTATTGGTGCGTGCATGTGTTCAAGAAAATATCGAGGTTTTCTCTTTACCCGGACCCACGGCTTTTGTTCCGGCATTGGTGCAAAGCGGACTGCCCTGCGAGAAGTTTGTGTACGAAGGGTTTTTACCACATAAAAAAGGCCGTGAAACGCGATTCAAAGTGATCGCGGCTGAAGAACGCACCACGGTGATGTATGAATCACCGCACCGCTTGCTCAAAACCTTGGAAGCCTTGGTGACCTTCTGCGGCCCCGAGCGCCCAGTGAGCGTGAGCCGGGAAATCACCAAAAAATTTGAAGAGACCGTCCGCGGCTCCGCTGCCGAAGTGCTCGAGCATTTCAAAACCAACGAACCCCGCGGTGAATTTGTGGTGGTGGTGGCAGGGAAATAGTTTCGTAATTTCATTTCATGAAAAAAATATCCTCGGCATTGTTTTTCCTTTTGCTGATGACATCGGCTTGGAGCCAGATTTCACAAGCTGTGGAAATTTGGCCAATGCCTGTAGACTGCCAAGAAACGAGTGGTCTGTTATTTTTTAATCATCACATCATCACGCACAACGATTCGGACAATGCGCCCGAGTTGTATGAATTGGATTCGCTCACTGGCCAAATCCTCCGCACCGTTAGTGTTTCCGGCGCTACCAATGTTGACTGGGAAGCAATCGCTATGGATGAGTCTTTTATCTACATCGGCGATATCGGCAACAACGGCGGAAACCGCACGGATCTGGTCATTTATAAAATTGCTTTAAGTGATTTTCAAGAAAATGAAATCGTCGAAGCGGAAGAAATTTTCTTTCATTACGAGGATCAACTGGATTTTACACCAACCTACAATGCCACCGCTTTCGACGCGGAAGCCTTGATGTGTATGGACAATCATCTTTTCATTTTCACTAAAAATTGGATCAGCGAAACCACCACAGTGTATCAATTGGATGCCTCACCCGGAGAACATGTCGCTATGCCAGTAGGCTTTTTTGATACCAATGGATTGGTCACTGGAGCTGATTACAATGAAGCCATGGATGTGGTCATGCTCTGTGGTTATTCTACTTCATTGTCACCTTTCGCTTTTGTGATTTATGGTTTTGAATCAGAGGAATGGACAGGAACGCAGAGTATGAAATTTATCTTTCCTGCACCATTCGGCTTTGGAAGTCAAGTGGAAGCCGTGGCTTTGAGTAATAATGGGCGCTGCTTGTTCTCACGCGAATCTTTTTCAACGACCGTGGCCGGATTTGAATTGAATTATGACGCCACTTTGTATAGCGCGATGCTATCATTGGAATTTGCCCATGTGGATGAAACGCACGTGGCTAATTCGATCACCGTTGCTCCCAATCCCAACGACGGTTTCTTCACGATTGAAAGTCGGTTGACGGAACGTGCGTTTTATGAATTGCGCGATGCGCTGGGATTGGTTTTTCGTAGCGGATATCTCAAGCCGGGGAGCACTTCTATCGATATTTCCGGAGCGCCTTCAGGTACATATTTCCTGACGGTGAATGGACATACCTTGCGCGTGTTGAAATTTTAATATTTCCTCTAGAAACGAAGACCGAAATAAGATGCTTAGCCTTTATTCACCATCCATGCATCTGCACGGTGGCGACATGATGATTTTGGCATTGGGAAGAATGTTGTGCAATCGGGTTTGCGTGTCAGCACTGATCGCGTTATTAAGTAAATCGAGTACGTTTAATTTTTCGAGCATGCCCAGAGAATTGGGATAATAACTAATAGGATTATCCCAAAGTATCAAGACCTCCAGATTAGTTAAATTGTCAATATCGTCAGGAATTTCAGCGATAAAATTGTCAGCCAAATCGAGTTTGCGCAGATTGACCAATACAAGTAATGAAGGAGCTATTGTGTCGATTTGATTGTGCTCTAAACTAAGGCGCTGCAAGTTTTTGAGAAGAACAATTTTATCATCAATAGCGGTAATTTTATTTTTATTCAAAGTCAGTTCTTGCAGGTTTTTAAACGTAAAAACCTCTGCCGGAATTTCGGTTAATTTTTTCTTTGAGAGATCTAGACGAATTACATTTTCGGCTCCAGCTGCCATTGCGGATTCAATAGAGGTGAAGACTTTAACGGTATCGAGTTGATCATAAGAAACGCGTTGCGCATTCAATACAAAGACGCCAAAACACATACACAAAGTCAGAAAAAATGTTTTCATAGTCGTTCTTTTGCTTTCATGATATCGGCAGATATCTGTTGTTTTAATTCATCAATCGAGCCAAATTTTTTCTCCTCACGCAAGCGGTCAATGAGGGTGACGGTCATTTCCGCATCATATAGATCTCCGGAAAAATCAAAAAGATGAATCTCGATGCTTTTCACACCGGATTGATCTACTGTGGGACGCACGCCTATATTCATTACGCCATTGTACTGCCCTTGGTTGCATACCACACGAACGGCGTATACGCCATTTGCCGGGATCAATTTGTAGGGATAGTGGATTTGAAGGTTTGCAGTCGGAAATCCAATTCCTGAGCCTCTGCCTGCGCCATGCACGACCCTACCGGTGAGGGAATACGGGTATCCCAGGTATTTATTGGCTACTTCAATGTCACCCGCCTTAAGCGCTTGGCGAATTTTTGTTGAGCTTACATTCACTTCATCAATTTCACGCGCACTGATTTCTTCAACTTCAAATCCAAGCATTTCACCCCATTCGGAAAGGGTTTGGAAATCACCTTCACGGTTGCGTCCGAAGCGATGGTCGTACCCCACAATGACTTTGAAAGCCCCTATGCCATTGACCAATAAATTGCGTACATAGTCAAATGCGGAAATACGGGAAAAATCTTCAGAAAAAGGGTAGACCATCAGATGTTTCACTCCTGCTTCATCAAGTAAACGGGCCTTTTCTTCTGGGGTATTCAATAGTTCCAGTCCGTGATCTCCGGGATGTAAAACCATGCGAGGATGCGGATAAAAAGTTAGGATGACGGATTCTCCTTCTTGTGTCATCGCCACATGATTCAATTGATCAATAATGCTGCGATGGCCCAAGTGCACGCCGTCAAACGTACCAATTGTGACGATTGGTTTGGAGACGGTTTTGAATCCGCTGAAATCTGAATGGATTTTCACAGGACAAATATAGCTTTTCAAATAAGCGAAAAGCCACAAAAAAAAGCCACCCCGAAGGATGGCTTTTCTATAGATGATCGAAGAATCGATTATTTCGCTACAACGAGTTTTTCGCGGGTCATGTACTGACCATCGAATACAACGCCGAGGATATAATTTCCTGCAGCGAGGTTGGCTACATT
>JBMOFW010000090.1:0-10870 GCA_049318685.1 Flavobacteriales bacterium | reverse complement strand
TTCGCCTCGTTTTTCTATTTGCCGGTAGTGCAGTTATTTTACGTAATTGATAAAATTTAATCTCATGAGTCAGGAAAATGACAATAAAGTGGATGTGTTCGAAGGCCTTAACCCTGAAGTGAAGGTGCGTACAAAAAAGATGATGATGTGGCTGGTGATTTTTGCCATCGTTATGGTCTTTGCTGGCATTACAAGTGCCATGATCGTTTTGTATGGTTCTTTGATCTGGTTAAAAATCACGCCGCCTTCTATTTTATGGGTGTCAAATGCACTAGTAATTGCATCCAGCATAACCATGTATTTGACCCTAAAGTCGGTTCGTTCGGGTAAAAAATCAGGAGCGCTGACGTTTCTGATTACCACCTTTTTACTCGGATTGGGTTTTGTATACACGCAGAACGCGGGTTGGAAGAAATTACAAGATATGGGCATGGGTGCCACCCAGTCAATCAATGAACAGGGTTTGACTGTGACCAAATGGAACACGTTAGATCGCCTAAGTGGTACCTACGACCAAGATTATTTTGTTGAATATCAAGGGGAAAGAGTGGTGAAAGTAGGTGAGGAGTATTATAAAACTTCAGACACGGGTCATCTAAACCCGGTAACACGGGAGTTGAATGGAACGTTCAATGCGGGCGGAGCGATGTTAAGTATATTGATTTACTTACACATAGCGCACTTGTTCTTCGGATTAATTTATACCGTTGTGAACATCATTCGGATTCAAAGAGGCCGAATTCACCAAGAAAATTGGATTAGTTTATACGCTGGGGGCATGTATTGGCACTTTATGGGGATTTTGTGGTTGTATTTGTTTGCATTCACTTTTTTCATCTTTTAAAGAACCCATTGATTATCAGCGAAATCGGCTAATCGAGAATTTTTCCTCTTGTTTAGAGTGGATATTTTTTATTAATAAGCTTTAACATTTAGTTTTTCTAAACTAAACTTGCGCTCAAATTTCGAGAACCATTATGGCAGGACACGCAAAACCGATTAGCAAAGAAGAACTTTGGGGTGGTAATTCTTCTCCCTTCAGTGTTTCTTATGGAAAGATGATGATGTGGTACTTCTTGGTGTCAGACGCATTGACATTTGGAGGGTTATTGACCGCATATGGATTTATTCGTCACGCATCTACCGATCCTTGGCCTGTGGGCGAACAAGTATTTGAAGCACTTCCCGGTTTGCACGGTAGCTACCCTTTGATGTATGTGGCCTTGATGACCTTTATCCTCATCGTGTCTTCTGTGACGATGGTATTGGCTGTAGAAGCCGGCCACCGTATGGATAAAAAAGGTGTTGTAAAATGGTTGGGATTGACCATTATTGGTGGTTTCTTTTTCTTGGGATCTCAAGCGTGGGAATGGTCTCACTTTATTCATGGTTCAGGTGGCGGTTTTCAGTTGAATGCACCTGTAAGCGTGATGGCTCAAAAAGAAGATGGCACGTCAGTGAAAATGGATTTAAGTCGCGGTACTTGGGTAAATATGGAAGCTGAATTCGGGCATCAATTGGAGCATGCCCTTGAAGGCGGAAATCATGCCATGGCGCACGACGAGCACGCTGCTCATGGCGATGCACACGCCGCTCATAGCGACGCACACGCTGCCGAACATGGTGAAGAGCACGCTCATGTGGACGCCGCTTCATTGGTTCCAACTACATTGATTTTGAACAAATACACCTTGGTTCGTCAAGGTGATCAAGATTTGAGAAAATTGACTGTAACCGGCGATGATGCGAAAAAATTGTGGGCTGCCAAATCTGAAAATACACTTGCTTTCGGTGCGAATCTTCAAAAGAATGAGTACGCTGTGCAACAGCAATATGCGAACTTCTTCTTCTTCGTTACCGGTTTCCACGGTTTCCACGTATTCTCTGGAGTAGTGATCAATATCATTATCTGGTTGATGGCTATCAAAGGTGTTTTCGAACGCCGTGGTCACTACGAAATGATCGAGAAGATCGGTTTGTATTGGCACTTTGTAGATTTGGTATGGGTATTCGTATTCACCTTTTTCTACCTCGTTTAATTCGGGAAAAATTAATTTAGAAAAAAAGACACATCATGGAAAGAGATGATTTGATCGTAAACGATAGTTACTCGATTAACGCCCGTCACTCGGAAGAGGATGGAAAAAAAATCCGTAAGAAATTATATGCTGTAACCATTTTGTTGACTGTGGTGACCATCATTGAAGTGTTTATGGGCGTTTTCTTCAAACGCAACGAAACCTTCACTTGGGAAGTCATTAAAGTGGGCTTCTTGGTGTTGACACTCGTTAAAGCAGCTTACATTGTATTGATCTTTATGCACCTTGGCGACGAGCGCAGAAATTTGAAATACGTCATTTTGTTGCCTTACGCATTATTCATTTTGTACTTGATTTTTATCGTGCTTACTGAAGGTCTCGGACACTTAGATATGTTCAATACGTTTCGCTAGGACAAGATGCCAAAAAATAACAAATTGAAAAAGTATATCGGTTTATTCGGTATACTTTTTTTGTTTCCACTCGCTTGGATTCTATTCTTTGGTGTTGGAGGCTCACATCATTTTAAAACCTTGGGTTATGTAGGACCGGGAGTTAAAGACACGGTGACTTCTTCGGATTATGTCTTGCCCGATTTTGCCTTCGAGAATCAATATGGACAGGTAATTACTTCCGACTCGCTCAAAGGAAAAATTTGGATGGCCGCATTTTTCTCGATGAAAGATGAGCACATTAATGATATTACAGAGCGATTGCTTAATATCAATTGGCGTTATCGCAATGAACCGGATGTATGGATTGTTTGTTTTAGCACAGATGGAGCTTATGATATTCCAAGCATAACCGTTCCCTACGTTGAAAACAATACGAAGTACAATCGATATTCAAATAAATGGCAGTTTTTACGGGGCGATCAGCCCACTATGGATAGTTTCATTCGCAATGGATTTTTGATTGACGATTTATCCAAAGAAGCTAGATTCCGTTTGGTAGATGGAAATGGACAGATAAGGGCCTTGTATGGAAATACCGAATTTCACTTTAAAAGTGCATCGGAAGACATAGCTTTGCTGAAGAAAGAAATTGACTTGCGCAAATACAATGAGCGAAAGCAGAAAGAACAATAGTGGCTTGCAGAATTGGGGATTACTTGTAGTGGTGCTCTTAGGGATGTACGCTTGTAAAGATGGCAGTTCGGGTGCGGCTATAGCCCTTGATCCTGAAAGAAAGCTGCCCTACATTGGTGAGCATGAAGTAGAATTTGTTAAAAAATCGGATGGGGAATTAATTCCCGACACTGTCTATTATACGCTGCCGAAATTCTCCTTTATCAATCAAGATAGTGCTGAAACATCGCATCGCAATTATGCGGGAAAAGTGTTCGTTGCTGATTTTTTCTTTACGCATTGTCCTTCTATTTGTCCGATGCTGAGCAGTCAAATGGTGAGACTGCAAGCGTTAACTACCAAAGCGGGTTTGCATGATGAAGTGATGTTTTTATCCCATACCGTGGATCCCCTTCGAGATAGTCCGGATACTTTGAAAAATTATGCCATGGCGCTCGGAGCAGATTTGAGCAATTGGAATTTTGTCACCGGCTCTGCAGAAGACATTTATTGGCAAGCTGAATATGGGTATATGCTCACTGCTTTTCCCTCTGACAGCGCTGAAGGAGGATTTTTTCACACAGATAAAATAGCGCTGATTGATCGTCAAATGCACATTCGCGGTATGTATGATGGTACGTCAACAAAAGACGTTGACAAGCTGTTTGAAGATATAAAATTGTTGGTAAAAGAGAAATAAGCCATATGAATACGCAATTATTGAAACCTTCCTTGAAGAAGAATGATTCAAAAGCGAAAGCCTTGATTTTTTTAGTTTCGGGAATCGTTTTTGTGGCCGTTGTCGCCTTGAAATATCTCAAGTTGGAGGTGAATTTGGGATTTGATGTCCATTTATTTGCCAAGGCCAACGCCATTATAAATGGAACAGTGAGCGTACTGCTTTTATGCGCATTGGTGGCTGTCAAGCGGAAGAATTATGCACTGCACAAGACCATGATGATTTGGTCGATGCTATTATCCATACTTTTTTTGGTATCGTACATTGCGTATCACTTATTTACGTCAGAAACTCCTTATCCGGCGGAAGCTTCGGGAAGAACAGCCTATTTGATTATTCTGTCGACACATATCATATTGGCCGGATTGATCCTCCCTTTTATTCTTTTTTCAGCCTATCGCGGTTTAATTGGGGAGTATGCACAGCACAAAAAATTGGCTCGAATTACATGGCCGATCTGGTTTTACGTAACCACCAGCGGCGTGGTGGTGTATTTAATGATTAGTCCATTTTATGGAGTATAAAGCGATTAATTTGATACTTTTGTGATATGAAAAAGGCAATTGTTCTTCTCGTTTTTATGGCTTCATCCTTCATGACTTTCGCGCAATGTGCGATGTGTCGTGCGAATGCGGAAAGTGCGAGCCAACATGTGGACAAAGGCATTGGTGAAAGTCTCAATTCTGGAATTTTGTATTTAATGGGGATTCCTTATGTCTTGTTGATGACCGTGGGTATCGTGTTTTTCCGTAAACGAATTGCAGCTTTTTTCAAGGGTTAATAACTCCGTTTGCGTTTTTGGCCTAAAGGTTGTAACTTGCCGAATTATACTTGACTATAACATACGAAATTCGGTAGTAATGAAGTCTTATACTAAAATTCTATTTTTCGGATTGCTCTTCTCTTTGGGAGGAATGAGTGTTTCAGCACAATTCGTTACCGAGAAGGCGATAGATTCTACAAGAGTAGAATTAGAAGATCAAAAGATGATCATCAAAGTGCTTGACGGTGTTTCGAAAACACCTGTTTCAGCTGATGTGATTATCAAGGGTCTTAATCCGCGTAAAGCTGTTGTATTGTCAAGTGTTTCAGACACGACTTTGCTTTTGAAGAGCTATCGCCTTTACACTGTTTCAGTGGTGAAAAAAGGGTATATGTATTTCGCTCATAAATTCTGGCCAGATGAAAAAGAGGTTCACGAAGAATGGGTTATTCTCAAACCGCTTAGTGTTGGATTAAAAACCAATATTGAAGACATCTATTTTCTCGGTGATCAGACCGAAATCTATTTCAAATCGGTTCCGGCTCTTGAAGAATTAATCGCTTTTATGAAGGCCAATCCAACTGTGAAAATTCGCATTATTGGTCACGCAAATGGACCGGACACCGAAAAACGCGGTGCGTCATTCTACAAAAAAGCCTCTGAGAAACGAGCAGAAGCAGTGCGCGATTATTTGATTCAACATGGTATCGAACCCGAGCGCTTGGTAACTAAAGGAGCCGGCAACACGGAAATGATTTACCCTAATCCCGAAACGGATTGGCAAACACAAGCCAATCGTCGTATCGAAGTTGAAATAATCGGGCTTTAGTATTTCCTCTCATCCGTATTATTTACCATTAGCCAACTTATTGGTTGGTCGTCGGTCTGCACTTCCTATGTTTGCTTGAGTAAAACATGGGACAATGAGAGTATTTTTTGTCTTCTTGATAGTGGCTTTCTCCTCAACTGCCCAGGCGCAGCAGGTGTGGTCTTTGGATAGCTGCATTCGACATGCGCTAGATGCCAATATTTCTGTAAAACAATCTGAGCTTAATCTGGAAGTAGGTGAAATCAATGCACTTCAGGCCAAAGGAGGTATGCTGCCTAGTTTGAACGCTCAAGGCAGTCATGGATACAACTGGGGCCAACGTATTGACCCATTCACCAACCAATTCGCCTCTGAACGCATTCAAAGCAATAGTTTTGGCGTTGCTTCAAGTATGACCCTTTTTGGTGGATTTACGCAATGGAATTCTGTAAAGAAAGCAGAGATTGATCGCCAAGTGGCTATGTGGAATGTGGAGAAAATGAAAAATGATGTTGCGCTCAATGTGGCCACTGCATTTCTCAATTTAGTTGTCCAAAAAGAAGTACTTGCCATCGCTCAAAATAATTTGAACTTAACTGAAAAGCAGGTTGTGCGTATTTCGAAATTGGTAGAAGTGGGGCAGTTGGCACAATCGAATCTAAATGATATTCTCGCCCAGCAAGCATCTGACCAGGCGAATTTGATTCGATCAGAAAACAATGTTTACTTGGCAAAATTAAGTTTAACGCAATTGCTTTTATTGACGCCTGAACAAGCCGCCAATTTTGATGTGTCGATTCCCGATTTGGAGTCGATGGAGTCGCAGCAGATTCTATCTAATGTAGACGCAATTGTGCAAGCGGCGCTGAATAATTTTCCTGAAATAAAGAGCGCTGAAGCGAGCGTGATTTCTGCGGAATATGGCTATCGAATTGCTCAAGGAAGTGCCTTGCCGACATTAACAGCGAGCTATAGCTACGGATCGGGGTACTCGGGTGCTTCAAAGGTGGTAACGGGCACCGCTGATTCCATAAGTTATCCCATCGGTCAAGTGTTTGGCACTGGTGAGTATGTTATTTCCTTTGAGCAGCCCTATTACACTTCGGATGATTATGCCACAAAATCGTTTAGCGATCAAATGCGAGATAACGTGAATAAGTCGCTTTTTTTCAATTTGAATATCCCAATTTTCAATGGCTTTTCCAATTATGGCAACATTCGCAAAGCGCAGATCAATGCGTTGAATGCGAACTATAATTTGGAGCAATCCAAATTGAATTTGACGCAAAGTGTTGAACGTGCTTATGCCGACGCACAAGCATCTTTGGCCAACTACAGAGCTGCTCAATTGGCCTTGGATGCAAGTCAAAAGTCGTTTGAATGGGTGGAGAAGCGCTATGAACAGGGTGCTTCAAATTTGTTTGAGTATAGCGATGCGCGGACGCGATTGGATAATGCAAATGCTACCGTATTGCAGAATAAGTATGACTTTATTTTCAAACTCAAAGTGCTCGATTTTTATTTAGGTAAACCGATAAGCTTACAACCATGAACAAGACATTGAAATTGATACTTTGGATACTTGGCTCGCTAGTGGTGCTGAGCGTTCTCATCATGGTATTTGCCGGAGGAAAAAAAGAAAAGACGGTAGATACAGCAGTAGCTTCAAAACGTAGCTTGGTTGAAACCGTGTCTGCAAGCGGTAAGTTACAACCTGAATCGGAAGTGAAGATTCAGTCTGAGGTGAGCGGTCAAATTGTGGAGTTGCCTGTGAAAGAAGGGGATATTGTAGAAAAGGGTCAGGTGCTTGTTCGCATAAATCCTGATTTGTATACCTCAGCGTTGAATCGTGCGGATGCGGCTTTCAATAGCGCCAAATCAAGTTTAGCCAGTTCAAAGGCACGATTGGTTCAGGCGGAGGCACAGTTCAAGGCGCAGGAATTGAATTTTAATCGTCAGAAAAAATTGTATGAGGAGAAAGCGATTTCGCAAGCCGAATATGACAATGCGTTGAGTTCATATGAAACAGCAAAGGCAGAAGTAACAGCAGGTAAGGAGAGTATTCATGGCGCAGAATTTTCTATCGAAAGTGCACTCGCTAGTAGAAATGAGGCGGCGGATAACTTGAAGAGGACTACAATTTTGGCGCCGATGCGCGGAACTGTGACAGCATTGACCAAAGAGATTGGAGAGACAGTGTTGGGAAACAACATGATGAGCGGAGATGTGATTATGAAAATTTCTGCGCTCAATTCGATGGAAGTGAATGTGGAGGTGAATGAAAGCGACATCGTTCGTGTCAATCTAGGCGATACTGCGGTTGTGGAGGTAGACGCCTTTACGGATGAAAAATTCAAGGGTATTGTGACAGAAATTGGCAATACTGCCTTGAATACATTGACTGGCGCGATTTCGACAAATGAAGTGACCAACTTTTCTGTAAAGATTCGCATTTTGCCCGAATCCTATCAGCACTTGTGTGAAGGTAAAGGCGAGGCCTATTCACCTTTCAAACCGGGTATGAGCGCTACGGTGGATATTGAAACAGAACGTACGTTAGACGTGCTCACTGTTCCGATCAAGTCCGTTACCTCTCGTGAGGATACTTCTAGTGTGAAGAACAAGGAGACTGATGATGAGGCGGAAGTCAAAGTGAAAGATCCTTTCATTCTTGTGTTTGTAATGAATGATAAATCTGAATCTGAAATACGCCTAGTAAAAACGGGTATTCAGGATGATGAATTTATACATATTAAGGAAGGCTTGAAAGAAGGGGATGTGGTGATCACTGGGCCGTATGAAGAAGTATCCAAGTCATTAAAAAATCATGAAAAGGTGAAGAAGGACGACAAGAAAAAAGAGGGGGAGAAGAAGTAATGATATTGTGCATTGAGACGACTTCACACAACTGCTCCGTGGCTTTGGTAAACTCGGGACAGGTATTGGGGGTGAAGGAGGATCGACCTGAACAAGGATATGGTCATGCTGAGCAATTGCATGTATTTATCGATGCATTGATGAAAGCGCACAATGTTCCATCAACATCACTTCAAGCCGTGGCAGTGAGTCAAGGTCCCGGGTCGTATACAGGTTTGCGTATCGGTGTGTCTGCAGCAAAGGGCTTTGCTCATGCATTGAAAATTCCGTTGATTGCTATCGATACGCTTCGGATGATGTTTGAGTCAATAGTATCTATGCATGAAGCGGATGTGTACATTCCCATGGTTGACGCTCGCAGAATGGAGGTATATACCACTGCTTTCAGTCGCAGTGGAGAGGTGCTTGTACCCACAGCTGCGGTAATTTTAGACGAAACATTTTTTACATCATATCAAGGGCGAGTTCTGGTATTTGGAGAGGGTTCCGAAAAGTCTGTTCCCTTTTTTCATGAAGGATGTATACACGTGGATCAGGTGTTTCCCTCAGCTGTGATGATGGTCGAGCAAGCCACACGTCTATTTGAAGCTAAGAACTTTGTGGATGTTGCGTACTTCGAGCCGCTTTATCTCAAAGAATTTGTGGCCGGAAAACCGGCTGCACGATAGTTCAAGTGCTGCACAATGCGTATACTTGTATTCCGTTAAAGCAAGCATGAAATTTCTCAGTTTTATCATTATTGTCATCGTCATCGCTACTGGGTGCCGCGACAGAACTAGTCAGGTGCCGTATGTGAATGTCAATATTTCGATGAACATCAATGAGCCGCAATTCTTTGATCTGACGGTACCTACCGGCTGGGCGTATGTGACTGGGGGCTCAAAAGGAATCATCGTATATCGCCTTTCACAAGAAGAATTCATTGCACTTGAACGCCACAGTCCACATAATCCGGATGATGAATGCCGTGTGGAAGTGCAGGATGATGGAGTAATCATAGAAGATCCGTGCAGTGGTTCTGCTTGGTTGATCAATGATGGTAGTATCGTTTCTGGTCCAACCAATTATGCGTTGACGCGCTATCAAACGTCTTTCGAGGACCCCATTCTCTATATCTATAATTAATACATGAAAGGGCTATACTCTATACTGCTTCTTGTCGGGAGCAATCTATTCATGACGTTTGCATGGTATGGTCATTTCACTCATATTTTGTCTTTAAAGACAGTTAAAGCATAAAGTGTCTTTTTTAAGGCCTAAGTGTAACAATGCGCAACTTGTCCCGTAGAAAGTGGCACATAGAACACTATGAAAAACTACTTTTTTATTCTGGCTATTCTTCTTGTAGGCTTTGCGGGCTGCCTGGTTGAACCAGATGTGAACGAAACCTGTGAGCCCGACCCGCACGATTCGATTTTTGTTGTCCAACAAGGTCCTTTCAATTTTAGTATTCGCTTACCTAAAGATCTCGTGATCCAGCATATTCCGTTTTTTCATTATAAGGAGAATACCGGAGAGTTGATTGTTATCGTTGGAAGATCCTTTGAAGTAGTAATGACCCAGGAAATTCGTGATTTAGGGCAGTTGAAGAAGAAATGGGAATCCGACGCGGTTTTGAAAACAGAAATAGAGGAAGAGACCGCCAATGGCATTTTTATGCAGCAACTTTTACCCGATGGGGCTCATCAGTCTTACCACTATGTGGCGATGGTCAGAAATACGCAAGTGCCTTATTATGCTCGAACCTCCAAATCGGGACAATTTAACCGAGATGAAGCGATTCTGATGCGCAAGGCTATTTGTTCGATTCAGCCTTTGAAATAAATTTAAATTCTGACCCAAGTTTGGGTACGATAGAACCAACCCCAATAGCCTCGTAGTTCGAGTTTGTTGGGGTTGCCTGCTTGCAGCCAGAGTTCACATTTGTAAACACGGCCATTTTTTGGGTCAATAATGGTTCCGCCTTGGTAATAACCATCTTTGAGCTTCATATCACGAATGATGACCATGCCTTTGATTTTTTGGCCTTTTCGATCATCTTCACATTTGTCGCAAACGGGATCCTGTTCTTCGCCGGGCTCACGAAATAATTGAATAATTTTTCCATAGAGCACACCATTTTGCTCATAGATTTCTACAATACTTTTTTCTTTTCCTGTTTCGTCGTCGATGGTTTTCCATTTTCCCAAAACAGTTTGACCGGTAGTGTTTAAAGCAAAAACTGCAGATAGAGCGAGTAGAAAAGCGAGTTTGTTCATGGTATTATTTGTTTTTATCTTGACACAATTCGATGAGCACACCGTTGCTTCCTTTTGGGTGCAAGAAGGCGATGATTTTCCCGTCAGCGCCGTCTTTGGGTGTTTCGTGAATCATTTGATAGCCTAAGTCCATCAAACGATTTATTTCACTATAAATATCGGAAACATCGAAAGCAATATGATGGATGCCTTCGCGATTTTTTTCGAGAAATTTGGCAATTGCGCTGTCTTCGCGGGTTGCTTGAAGCAATTCTATTTTGTTTGGACCTGCCTGAAAGAAAGAAGTTATTACACCTTCGCTTTCTACTTCTTCAGATTT
>JBMOFW010000089.1:0-10888 GCA_049318685.1 Flavobacteriales bacterium | reverse complement strand
TACTTGCAAAACCCTATAGGAGTAGCGTTTTACCCAGCAAAGCATTGGTTTGTCAAAGTGGCTGGATATTACTCTCGATTGTTTGATGGCATTGAAAAAGAAAACAAATTGGTTGGATTGTACTCTACCATTCCTCAACCCTTCGTTCTGCCATTTGGCTATCCCCCTGGTATTAAGATTTATAATGAATATTCTTTTTCAGAAATGGATTTTCCTAGAGATGAATATGGGGCGATGTTCTCCACCGGTTTTCGAAGTGAAAATGGAATAAAGTTGACCGTGAATGTTTCTACCAGCTGGCCATGGCTTGAATTTCAAAATGCAAGTTCTGCATACACCCGCTTCAGAAGTTTTTCCCTGGGATTTACAATTGGTTATTCATTCACGAAAAAGAATAAATCATGAGAATCCAACTTATCCTAACGGCTTTCCTTTTCCTGTTTTGTTCTCTTGTCTTAAGAGCTCAAGAAACGAAAGGATTTTACATGGGTGCAACGAGCCTCATTGCCCCTAAAGGCTTTCAGAATCCTTATTTCATCAATGGTGCGATTCGTCCATCGTGTGGGGTGTTTTGGAGAAAGCAGCTCACTGAAAAAAGTCAATTTCAAGTCGGCTTGCAAGCCCGTATGACGTCTTTTAAACGGTACATCTACAACCCTCCTCAATATACTTATCGCGATCCAATTATATACAAAGAGTATTCTTTATTCACCGGTGTACCTATTGAAGGCATTACCCAAGTCGCTCCTCGTATTCACCTGTCATACGGTTTCGAAACTTTATTCAATATATACTCGATGCAAAGAGGTCAGCGCTATGAAACCGGAAGATGGAATACTCCCGGATTGGTCGATTTTCATCAAAAGTCCCCGAATGAGTCACTCGTGTCTATCGCTCCTTTTTTAGGTGTTGTATTGCCGATGACGGATAATTGGGAAGCCTTTATAAAATGCGGTTATAGTTTAAACAACTATTTCAAAGAGGTAACAGATGAGGATAACATGCACTTCTTATCCTTGACAATAGGTATTTCGCGAAATTGGTTGAAGAAGAAAAAATGAAAAAACTCAAATTGTTTCTTGTGCTAATAGTGGTTTCGAACACCGTCATTAGTCAGACTAGCATTGGATTGCGCACGGGAATTATAAATTCTCAAATGGTAAATCTTGATGAATCGGGATTGGGAAATTTAAGAGAATCCATAGAAACAATCAATTCGCCATATTTGGGTATAGTGGTTGGTTCTTCTCGAGACAATAGAATTCGGTTTGCGGGGTCGATAAACTACTACCGAAAAGGAGGTAAGCCCTCCAGAGCAATGGCTAACACAGTTGAAGGTGATCAAGATACTTGGTATGTCTATGAAACATATCGAATCAATTATCTTGATTTTAGCTCCGAAATTGAATTGAAGTTTTCGAGATTATTTTTTGTTTCATTGGGCGCTTACACTGCGTCCATGTTGAATTTTGAGAGGAGATACTATTCAGATGCAGATGAGTTCTCTTCGGTAAATAGTCAAATAACTTCTCCCCCTGTGTATGATAAACTTAGAAAGTGGGACTTTGGTTTTGTATCACATTTTGGTGTTGAAATGAAGAATAGTATTCGCGTTGAACTGGGATTTATGAGAGGGTTGAAATATGTCTTTGATAATCCTACTGTGTCGGCAAATTCTATTAAAAATCAAAGTTTTTCATTCGGTTTGGGATATGTATTTCCAATAAGTCAGAACAGTAAAAATGTTGTGCAATGAAAAAATCGAAAATGCTTATCGCTCTTCTAGTGTGCTTGACTTTATGTTCCCTATCCAATGCACAATTGAAGTTAGGTTTGACTGCTGGATTAAACAGTTGTGTTGTAGGCTCTGCAGAGTTAGCGTACAATGAATACACGGGATTGAACAGGCCTTTTATTGGTATTACGGGTGCTTATTCCCTTAATGACAAAGCTGAATTACTGGGGTCGATTAGTTATTCAAGAATTGGTTTTAACAGACAAGTGATTTCGACAACTCCTGATTCGATTGATTATTTCAAAGACTTCAAGCAATTGACTAGTTACCTTGAGTGCCCCGTTTTTATTCAGCTAAACTTAAATCCGATTTTCAGGATCGGACTGGGATTTCAAGGGAGATGGGCTATTGGAGCTCGAGAAATAGGTTTTGAAAATGAGAAGAGTTTGGCGTCGGGGTATATCGAAAAGGATTTTAACAGAAAGTCTGTGTCGTATTCTAAATTTGATTTCGGTCCAACTGCAAGGCTGCAATTAAATGTAAATGATCGATGGAGTTGTGAGTTGCATTATGCGCATTCTCTAGCAAATTATTTTAAGAGTAATGAAACATTAGATAACGCCAAATTGAGGACTTTTGGATTAGGGATGACTCGATTTTTCTGAGAAACAATATCAAACATCAACTCTTCTCATCTCGCATCAATAATTTAGGGCATTTCTCTTCTCGCATGTAAAGTAAAACTGCTGGGTTAAGTTGAAAAATATGTTTCATTATTCAATTGTCCATGAGAATCCAACTTGTCCTAGCGGCTTTCCTCTTACTGTTTTGTTTTCTTGTATTTAAAGCACAGGAAATCAAAAAAAAGAGTACATTCGATTAACCCACTTCGAAAACTGAAAAACTCTTGTGTCGTGCGTCTTTACCAAGCCAAAATAAAAATCCTCCTCATCGCGCTATTCGCCTTGGCGCTTAGCAACAACCCTTTGCAAGCGCAGATGGATTATTCCGTTCGCTTGGGGGTCAACGGTTGCAATGTGCTCGAAACATACAGACTTCTTCCGAAATACCAAATCACGGCAGGAATTACTACACGAATGCGTTTGGGAAAACACTCCGCCATTTCGCTTTCGCTCAACCACGCGCGCAAAGCGTTTCAGTATTTCGACTTGGACTATGCCAACTATACATTTGTGCAAACGGTTTATGTCAACATAGCTAAAACTTCCGTCGAAGTGCCGTTACTTTATGAATTTCACTTCAACAACGGCTTGTATTTGGGCGTTGGCCCCTTTGTCGATCTAACCACCAAATTCTCTTATCAAGGCTATACCAATCAAGAACTTTCACACATTGATCAACACCAGTTTTACTCCAACAAAACAAATCACCTTTTCGATGGTGGTGGTTCAGTTTCTATTGGAATGAACGCAAAGAACGGAGTGGGTTTGCAATTGCTGTATACCAGTGGATTGCATCAGTTCAAAACTTTTAGCTATTATGATTATTACCTCGATCTCTATTTTAAAAACCTAGCGCTAACCGTGTCTTACACGATCCCCAGCAACAAAAATTCGAAGCAAGATGAAAACTAAACTGGCCGCCCTATTAGTTCTCCTTCTCGGCGGATTTGCTTGCAAAACCGTTGCGCAAGTCTCCTTCGGCATCAATCGCAAAATCGGATTTAAAAAACAGCCCGAATGAAAGCCATCTTTACGAATATCCTTTTTTTGGCGCTTTATTGCAGTAGCTTAAATTTTTCAGCGCAAGTAAAGCTGGGTATTACCACCGGAATCAGCAATTCGAGATTTCATGGATCAAATAGTGAAAGCCGCATTCGAATTCATAATCCCTTTGCAAAATTATCTGGGCAATTCAACTTAAACACACATTGGTCCGCGGAGCTAGCAATGGCATATATGGCCTTGGGTGGCCGAATCGACGAGGAGCGCCGTCCGAATTACCTCTCTTCCCATAAACTATTCAACCTAGACTATATTCTTGGGGAATCAAATCTTGAATACCGACCGTGGAGAAAATTTTATATGCAAATTGGTGTGTATGCAGGCTATTTGACAAGAGTCCAGGCCCAAGGTTTCGACGAAGTTGGCAATAGGATTTCCAGCGTGCAAACGCTCCATCCCGATGTGCAATCTTGGGACTACGGCTACAACGCAGGACTTGGCTTTACTTCCAATAATGGGATCCGTGTCGGAATGAGGTTTTTCCTCGGTCTCGCACCCGTTTTGTCCGTCGGCAATTCAGAATTCGTCAATACCCTTTCAACGTTTTCATTTACCTATTGGATTCCCCTAAAAAAAACGAAAGATTCATGAATACCGCTATCAAAGTGCTCATTTCAGTATTGTGGCTGGTGTTCGGTTCTATCCACTCTGCCGGACAGTCCGTCCATTCTTGGAATTTTCAATGTGCTCGATCGATCAATCATGTCGCTTATTCCAAAATGACTTCCAATGTTTACACTGCTCGCAAAGGCATTGAATTAAACGCCATCTGCGAAAAACAGCTTCAATCAGCATTTCAACTAAACACAGGATTCAACTTAGCCTGTTCCCTTTTTGAACGAATCGAATCATACAGTGTCGACGACTCTGTTTTTGTCTTTACCGACTATACCACTGCTTATTTTTCTTGCAATATTCCTATTGCGATAGGTTATTCTTTCAATAACGTTGTTTCGGCTTCTATCGGTGGTTTTATAGGCTATAATTTCTATGCGAGTCAATCCGGTTATGAGGGGATTTCAGTATCCACTGCACCTTCAATTGGGAAGGAGTTCAGTCGGCGTGATCCAAGTTTAAATCCAGTGGGTGTTGGCCTTACTTCTTCACTGAAGCTCCGAATGAATGAACGGTGGCACCTAGCCATCACCTATAGGCATTATCTATCCAATTATTATAAAACAGTAACTTCAATGGATAGTGCACAAATGCGCGTGACTTCATTCGCCATCGGTCGCTCGTTCTGAGCTTGGCCCAATAGACAGAGCCCTTCTTTCTCACTTTCCATTCTAAATCCCATTTCCCCCAATAAAAAAAGCCCCCTGAATCAGGGGGCTTTCTATATATGGTCAGTTTAATTCTGCGCTTTCTTGTTCACTGAGTCGTCATCGTTCTCATCGTCCTCATCATCCGTGATGCCGTTGCCGTCATCATCGTTTTCATCATCCTCATCGTCCACGATCGGACCACCCTGATTGCTTGGCAATGTGCTCGGACCTGATCCAGTCACATCATCCTGATCTTCGGCATCGGCATCATAAGACTTCTCAAAAGCCTTATCCATCGTGCCATCCAAGAACTCTTCGTCCTTATAACACGAGGTGAATACCACTGCGAGTGCTAACAAAAATGATATGTTTCTAATCAACTTTGACATGCTTTCTTCTTCAAATCACAAACAAATATAGCTAATCATTTGACTTATACAACACTAATGTCAAAAAAGTTCGCTAAAATTAACAGGAATAATTATCTCCACCTTCGTGCCCTTGATCTCCCCATTACTTCCCTCTATCTGTTGAGGCCCAATCAATTGGATCGACTCTCCGGTCATTTTTCGTATCATGTCTATCCGATTTCTCGTGATCTCCATCCCCTTCGAAATGTGACTGTCGGTGTCCATTTTCGAGCTCAACGAGGTTTTTATCCCTATGCCGTCGTCAACGATGGCCATGTGCAAGGTATTGCCCTCTTTGCGAATAATGACCTCTACCTGGCCCGGACTCTCTTTGGGCAACAACCCATGCCATATCGAATTCTCTAAAAACGGCTGCATCAACATCGCCGGAACCTTGATCAAATCCTGCGGAATATCCGGATCTACATCAATCCGATACGTGAACTTGTCTTTGAAACGCATGTGCTCCAGTTTCAAATACAACTCCAACCGCTCCATCTCCTCGCGCAAAGGGGTCATAGTCTCTTGACTACTATCCAAATTTTTTCGTATCAACCGTGCAAAATCACTCAAATACCGATTCGCCGCCAATCGATCCTGCCGATTGATGTAGTACTGAATACTATTCAACGCGTTAAAAATAAAATGGCGATTCATGCTGCTATTGAGCGACTGCTGTTCTAAAGTCAACATGCGCGAATGCAACTCGAGCTTTTCCTGCTCATGCCGCGCGCGTGTCACCCGACGGCGCACATGCACCACCAGCCAAACCAAGCCTCCAGCAGCAGCGATTTCCAACAAAATAAACCACCACGTCAACCAAAATGGCGGACGCACGGTAAACGGAAAAACAACGGCATCACTCATCACGCCATCGCGATTGATGGCGCGCACTTTAAACACAAACGAGCGATACGGCAAATTGCTATACGTGATGAAATTGGCAGTGGTCAAGGCTTTCCAATCTTCATCAAACCCTTCCAACATAAATTGATACTGCACATCTTCGGGATAGCTAGTGCTGATGCCGGTAAAATGAAAGGTGAAATGATTGTTGCGATAATCAACTATCGGATCAATAGGCAATCCGGTGATGGAATCGATGGCTGCACCAAATTTTTTCCAATCCGCATTCAGAAAATTCAATTGCACCGATGTGATCGAAATCAACGGTACAATGCGCCTCGCCGGGGCATACAACTTGCGGGGGTCAAGCACCATCACGCCTTCGGCCGTACCAAACCACAACTGCTGTTGCTGATCTACAAACACCGCATTCAGGTTGGTTTCCAAACTGCGCAATCCATCTTCTACGCCGTAACGTCGAATGCGCAGTGCACGAAAATCAACGTTCTCTCCGGCGTCAACACTGTACAATCCATTGTTGGTGCCCAACCACAATACGCCTTCAAAATATTTCATGAAATTGATGGAGTTCGATCCCGCATCTTCAGCAATAGCGATCGATTCAAATCGCCCACTGCGCAAGATGGCCAGCCCGTTTTGTGTGCCTACCCACAAGCGATTGAAGGCATCTACTTCGATGCAATAGGCCGTTTTATCGGGCAGCCCTTTACTCTCATCAAATTTTTCAAATTGCGTTCCATCAAATCGAAAAACGCCGTTGCGCGTAGCCAGCCAGATATGCCCAGCGCGGTCTTCAGTGATATCTCGCACGCGCGTCTCGGGATTGCCGAGGAGGTTTTTGAAATGATGAATAACCCCATTTTCCAAATAACATAAGCCCTTCGCAGTACCGATCAACAAGCGACCACGACTATCTTCCAACAGCGACAACACCATCGGATCGAGCAGCGAATCTTTTTCGGCAAATACCGTGAACTTGCCGTCTTGATAGCCAAACAAGCCAAAAGACGACCCAAACCACATCTTGCCATTTCGATCACACAGGCTGCTCCAAATGCGGTTGTTGCCCAACAATTGTTCAAATGAAAAATGAATGATGGTGTCGTTGGTTTGTTGACATACGCCTTGATCGAACGTGCTCAGCCAAATGGAACCACTTTGGTCTTGCGCTATCGACATCACTGCATCACTACTCAATCCATCCAAACGCGTATAACCACTAAACGCCATGCCCGCGAAACGCTGAATGCCGTTGCCGTAGGTGGCCAACCACACGTTGCCTTCGCGATCAATCAATACATCCCGAATGTCGGGGGTTTTCAAGCCATTGCGCTCATCAAAGGCTTGGGCTTTTCCATTCTCAAATAGAAAAAATCCGAAGCGCGACGACAACCAAAGTCTATTCGCCGCATCCATCGAAATGCCGGTGATGGTGGCTGCCGTGATACCGTTGGAAGCCCCATAGCGATACACCGTGCCGTCTTTTTTTCGACAAATCAATCCGCCGTCCTTGGATGCCAACCAGATCGTTTCGTTTTGATCAATTTGCAAATCAAAAAACGTGATGGCTTCATCATTGGGCGTGTATTCGATATGCGATATGCCTTGCTCATTCCACACCAACATTTCTTTGGTGAGAATATAGACACCGCCTGCTGCGCGCTGTGCGAAAGCTTTCACATGATCGTGAAATCCAAATTCTTCCGCAGCGGGATATATAAATCCAAGACCACTTTCAAAAAAACACAATCCATTCTCCGTGCCCACCCAGATGCGGCCTTCAGCATCTTCAAACAAGGCATTCACTGCGCTTTCCGATAGTTCGCCTTCCAAAGGATAACTGCGCACGGTGTTGCCTTTGATTTCACTGACGCTGCCCGAACTGCCCACCAAGATGGCGCCCGAGCGCAACTCGGTGATCACATTGATTTGATTGTTGAGCAAACCATCGCGTCGATCGAAGTTGACAAATTCGCGCCCGTCGAATCGCGAGATGCCGCCCAAAGTGCCCGCCCAAATAAATCCGCGCGAGTCTTGAAACAAGCAGCGCACCTGACTTTGCGCCAAGCCCTCTTTTACGCTGTATTGCAAAAAAGAATATTGTTGCGCACTACTTCTGTTGTGCAGCAGCAATGCGCAAATCAATGTGAGGTATAATCGTATGGGTAAACGCAACGTGACTTATCCGATGTTTTCAATTTTATCCAAAAACTCTTGCAGCTTGCGGCGCGCCACGGGTATCTGGCTCCCGTCAGACAACACCGCGATCAAGCCCTCATTGCGCAAAAACTCCTTGAGGTGATGCGCCAGGTTGATGATATGCGATTTGTGTACACGAAAAAACATATTCGGATCGAGGCGGTCTTCAAACGCCTTGATGCTGCGACTGCTCATGTATTTCTTTCCCCCTACGCAATAGATCATCGTATAATTTTCCATCGCTTCGAGGTGAATGATCTCCGTGTTTTTGACAATAGCCAATCCGTCTTTCGTTGGAATAACGGTCTTTTCCACCGTATTGGTGAGGGCAATGTCTTGTAAAATTTTGGTGAGACGATCGTCCGACACGCGGTTGGTTTTTTTAGCTGCTACATTCTCGCCCGCCTTGGCAATGGCCTTTTGCAGCTCTTCAATGTCGATCGGTTTTTCGAGGTAATCAATAGCACTTTCTTTTATTGCGCGCAGTGCATGTTCGCGAAATGCCGTGGTGAATATCACCTGAAAGCGGCGTTCCGTAACGCTTTCCAAAAAACTAAATCCGTCTTCACCCGGCATCATGATATCGAGAAAAACGATATCGGGATTAAATTCTTCGACCATTTCGCGCGCCATTTTCGCGCCCGAAGCCTTGCCCACCACGGTGACATCGGTACAAAAATCCTCGATGAGCATCGCCAGGTTTTCGCGGGCAAATTCTTCGTCGTCAATAATCAGTGCCGTCAATTTCTGCGTCATACCAAAAATTCGTTTGGCGCAAATTACACGGTTTTGGTGGAGTTTCAAGTTTCTGGTTTCTGGTTTCTGGTTTCTAGTTTCTGGTTGCAGGGTTCAGAGTTCGGGGTTCGGAGTTCAGTGCCCCCTCATGAAATAGCTTGACAGGTTCCCTTCCTAAACCCTCAACATCGCAACGCTTTTTAGACATGGTCAGCCTTCACGCTTCAAACTTCAGCCTTTCAACTTCACACTTCAGCCTTCAAACTTCAGCCTTCTCCTTATATTTGCGCCACATTTCATGGAAAAGAAACCTGTTATCGGCGTATTGGGTGGTGGTAGTTGGGCCACTGCCTTGGTGAAATTGCTCAGCAACAACGCATCGACCGTGCATTGGTGGATGCGCAGCAAAACCGCCATCGACCACATTACTCAGTTTGGCCACAATCCCCATTATATCCAAAGCATCGAGTTTGATACCGACAAGCTTTTTGTGACCAACGATTTGCAGGCCGTGGTGGATGCGTGCGATTATTTGGTGGTCGCTATTCCTTCCGCGTTTTTGCACAGCACTATTGAAGAGTACAAACCCACTGGGCTTGAAAACAAGGTGTTGTTTTCGGCCATCAAGGGGATCATCAATGAATTTGACGCCATTCCGGCGCGTTATTTCCATAAAAATTTGGGTGTGCCGTATGAGAATATCGGCATTGTATGTGGGCCTTGCCACGCCGAAGAAGTGGCCCTCGAAAAGCTTTCTTACCTCACCATTGGCTGCATGGATTTGGCCAAGGCCGAGGTGATGAGCAAGATGCTGGCTTGCCGCTACATCAAAACCACCACCACCGAAGATGTGTTTGGTGCCGAGTTGGCGGCCATTTTAAAGAATGTCTATGCCGTGGCGGCGGGCATTTGCCATGGCCTCGGCTTTGGCGATAATTTTCAGGCCGTATTGATCAGCAGTGCGGCGCGCGAGATTGAGCGTTTTCTCGACTCAGTGAATG
The DNA here is from genome assembly GCA_049318685.1 of Flavobacteriales bacterium. Lineage (GTDB taxonomy): Bacteria > Bacteroidota > Bacteroidia > Flavobacteriales_D > Sanyastnellaceae > JAIXWP01. The sequence goes on along the minus strand of JBMOFW010000089.1, from coordinate 931 downwards.
AGACCCACCGCGATGTGAAGAGCAGTGCCTATTTGGGCGACTTGCTCGTAACGGCCTACTCGCCCTATTCGCGCAACCGCACCTTTGGCACCATGGTGGGCAAGGGCTATAGTGTGAAGTGGGCTACTATTGAGATGAACATGGTGGCCGAGGGCTATTTTGCCGCCCGCGGTATTCACGAGATCAACAAGAAGTTTCAGGCCGATATTCCCATTGCCGACGCGGTCTACCGCATCCTCTATGACAAAGTCTCTCCCATGATGGAGATGCGGATCTTGACGGATAAATTGAGTTGATAAAATTTATTTCGAAAAAATCGAAATCGGGTTTTTTTTCATTTTTCGTTTTTTAGGTTTGCTAGAATTGCCGTGAGGCAGTCCAACGGAGGCTTTTGTCTCCTGGCTTAAACTGAAATGCTAAAAACTATCGATTCTGGTGTTGTGCAAATACTTGCCATGCTATTTCACTTAAAAAATTTTCACTTCGAAAAATCCGAGTTCGAAAAAATCGAAATCAACAATTTTTTCAAATCGGACGAAATATGTTTGTCCCGCTTCTTTAGACCTTAATCAATGATACTCCACACTCTCTCTCGCGTAGGTGCTTTTGTGGTTGTTGTTTCCCTGATAACAGCCCTAAGCGCCTGCGAAAAATATGTCGATGATGGTCCCTGCTACTTTGAAGGCTGCCTAGACTGTTGCGCCGAAAACCCCAGACAGGAATTCATCAACTGGTACTTCTACGATGTGGGCAGCTACCACATCTACGAAAACCAACTTACCGGACAAGTAGACACGGTGCTGGTGACTGACTTCCAAGCAGGGCTCAATCAATGGGGAACCTTCGGATTTTATTCCATGGCTGACGTTATTAATCGTGATATCAAAGTAATTGTAGATTATGATGAACGTCTTGATCACCCGTCGTTTTC
>JBMOFW010000088.1:0-11017 GCA_049318685.1 Flavobacteriales bacterium | reverse complement strand
GTTGCAGAAACGAAGGGTAGTTTTTGTACCCACCGCATCCATATTGTTTTTGATAACTCATGGTCACAATGCCGTATTTCTGATTGCGGCGTTTTAATTCATTCATCATTTGAACGGTTAGTTTTGCTCCGGTACATCCCAGTGGATGTCCGAGAGCGATGGCACCTCCGTTGACATTCACGATGTCTTGATTGAGTCCCAAACTGCGCACTACGGCCAAACTTTGAGAAGCGAAAGCTTCATTGAGTTCAAAGAGATTGATGTCGTCTTGTTTGAGTCCGGCACGTTTGATTGCTTCCGGAATCGCGTAGATGGGGCCAACACCCATGATGCGGGGCTCGAGACCCGAAACGTGATAACTCATCAATCGAGCGATAGGTTGAACGTTCATCTCTTTCAACATACGCTCACTAACGATCATCACAAAAGCCGCTCCATCGGAAGTTTGACTGCTGTTGCCGGCGGTAACACTCCCTTTGGCGTCGAATACAGGTTTCAATCGTGCAAGTGCTTCCAAATTGGAATCTGCGCGTGGACCTTCATCCGTATCGACTATGTATTTGCGCTCTTGGCGTTTTTCTTTTTCATCCAAGAAAATTTCGGTGACTTCAATCGGCACAATTTCATCTTTGAATTTGCCACCTTGTATAGCTTGTATCGCTTTTTGATGTGAGTTCAAAGAGAAGGCGTCTTGATCTTCACGATTCACGGTGAATTCGCGTGCAACGGCCTCTGCGGTCAATCCCATATTCCAATACCAATCGGCATGTTCTTTGGCTACTTTGGGGTGAGGAACGATGCGCCATCCGCCAAAAGGAATGGGTGACATGGTTTCTACGCCACCAGCGATGATGCAATCGGAAATACCAGCGTGAATTTTTGAGGCGGCAATAGCTATGGTTTCGAGTCCGCTACTGCAATAGCGATTCACTGTCATGCCGGGAACTTTCACCGTATTCAATCCCATTAAAGAAATCATACGACCCACGTTGAGTCCCTGTTCGGCTTCCGGTGTAGCGTTGCCAACAATAACGTCGTCGATGCGATTGACATCGAGTTGAGGGAAGTCGGCCACCAAGCGTTGAATCACTTTTGCCCCGAGTTCGTCTGGGCGAACAAATTTGTAGAATCCGCGTGGCGCCTTGCCAACAGCTGTTCTATATCCTCCTATGATATATGCGTCCATTTCTTTTGTGCTTATCAGTTACGTAAAATTTTACCAGTGGTGATGAGGCTTTGCATACGCTCGAGTGTTTTCTTCTGTGTACACAACTCGAGGAAAGCTTTGCGCTCGAGGTCGAGTAAATATTGCTCACTCACCAATTGTGGTTGAGATAAATCTCCGCCAGCCATGGCATATCCGAGTTTTTCGGAAATGAGTTGGTCATGCGTTGAAATATAATTGCCACTCATCATACTATTCGCACCCACGTAAACGATTCCAAGTGCCTCTTGACCAAGAATCATAATGTCTTTGCGTGGTTTTGGTGCTACGTATCCTTTGTTGAACATTTCTAACGCTGCTTCTTTTGCACGCGCCAATTGCAACTCGCGACTAACCACAATTTCGTCTACACCTTCGCGCAGATAACCGTGTTCAAAAGCTTCATGTGCTGATGTCGAAACTTTCGCTTGACCTACGGTAAGGAAGCGTTTTCTGAATGTATTTATACGAATGTCTCCATCTTTAAATTCATCCGCGCAACGCACTGCAAATTCTTTTGTTCCGCCACCACCGGGGATGATGCCAACGCCAAACTCAACCAAGCCCATATACAATTCGGCGTGAGCCACTACTTTGTCGCAATGCATGGAAATTTCACAACCTCCTCCGAGAGCGAGGGAGTGCGGTGCTGCAATTACAGGCACACTGCATGTGCGCAAACGCATTGTGGTTTGCTGGAATACGCGAACCGCCATGTCAAGTTCTTCATAATCTTGCTCCGCTGCCAACATGAAGATCAAACCCACATTCGCACCTGCGCTGAAGTGTTCAGCTTCATTATATAATACCAGTCCTTTGTAAGATGCCTCAGCTAAGTCTATCGCCTTGTGTATGCCTTGAATGACTTCACTGCCAATGGTATTCATCTTGGTGCTCCATGAGCACGCCAAAATACCGTCGCCCATGTGGCGAACAGTTACTGCTTTGTTTTTCCATACAATGGATGACTCTGGTAATTGCGACAGAACGATCATTCGGTCGCTAGCCGGCACCGGTTTCATTTCGCCGGATGGGATGTCATAAAAATATTTTTTGCCTTCGCAGAAAGTGTAAAATGATTTATGACCTTTAGCTAAAACGGCTTCAATCCACGGGGCGAGGGTGATGTTGGCGGCTTTTGCATCTGACACGACTTGCTCAATGCCAATTTTTTCCCAGTATTCGAATGGACCCAATGCCCAGCCAAATCCGGCTTTCATAGCGTCGTCTATTTTGTATAATTCATCTGCGATTTCGGGAATTCGATTCGAAACGTATGCGAATAGGCTGAGGAAGCTTTTCTTATAAAATTCTCCGGCTTTGTCTTTACCGTTATACAACACCGGAATGCGCGTGCCGAGATCGTCGATCATTTTTGTTTGCTCAAGCGTGGCAAACTTAGATTTGATCTGATCTTGATATTCTCCGGTTTCTAGATTGAGCGAAAGAATTTTTGTCGCGCCTTTGTCGTCTTTGGTCTTCTTATAAAATCCGCCTTTGGTTTTATCTCCAAGGCGATTTTCAGCAACCATTTTGGCGATGAAATCAGGAATTTCAAAAGCTGATTTGGCCTCATCATTAGGACAATTCTCGCGAACGCCATTGGCCACATGAACCAAGGTGTCTAGGCCTACAACATCGCAAGTACGGAAGGTAGCACTCTTAGGGCGTCCAAGCACCGGTCCGGTAAGTTTATCTACTTCTTCAACACGCAATCCCATCTCTTGAATCAAGTGAAACAAGGCTTGGATGCTGTACACGCCAATTCGATTGGCGATAAACGCTGGCGTGTCTTTACAGAGTACAGTGGTTTTACCGAGAAATCGCTGCCCGTAATCTTCGAGGAAGGCTACGAGTTCGGCGTCCGTCTTTGGAGATGGAATGATCTCCAGAAGCTTCAGATATCGCGGTGGATTGAAGAAGTGGGTTCCGCAGAAATTTTTCACGAAATCCTCGCTACGACCTTCAATTAATAAATGTATTGGAATCCCAGAAGTGTTGGTAGTAACAATAGTTCCCGATTTGCGGTGCATTTCGATGGATTCAAATACTTTTCTTTTTATATCGAGACGTTCGGTCACCACTTCAATAATCCAATCGACATCTTTTATTTTACTGATATCATCGATAAGATTACCGGTGGAAATGCGAGAAGCAAATTTGGCGGAATAAAGGGGTGCAGGATTCGATTTGATGGCCGTTTGCAAAGCGTCATTAACAATGCGATTTCGGACAGCCTTGTGCTCGAGCGTAAGTCCTTTGGCCGTTTCTGCGTCATTAAGCGCCGGAGGAACGATATCGAGCAACAAGACCTCCACACCAATGTTGGCGAAGTGGCATGCGATGCGCGATCCCATTACACCGGATCCAACTACCGCCACTTTTTTAATTATTCTTCTCATGATTCAGGTGGTTTTCTGGTTCAAATACGTTATTATTTTCTAGGAGCTGATTCATTTCCGTCATGACTTCGAAGAAAACTTCGAGTTTTTTAGGATCAATGTTCGCTCGAATGAATTCATTGAATCGAAGGACGACGTCTTTTGATATTTCTCTTTTCGCTTTACCCTTCGAGGTTAAAAAGACGCGGACAATACGTTTATCTATTTTGTCGGTTTGGCGTGAAATCAAATCTAACTCTTCCATTGATTTCAGCAGACGAGTGAGACTCGTTGGTTCCATGCCCATTTTAGGACCGAGTTTCGTGCTGGGAGTACCCTCTTTATCAATATTAAGCAGCACGTAGCCAATCGCCATGCTACCGTCTGATTTCATGGCCTCGGCATTGTAGGCTTTGGCAATTTTTGCCCAAGCCCAACGAATATGAAAGTCTATCGTTTCTTCGGGTTTCATCTTACCAGTTTTGGTGGTATTGGACGAAGAAAAGAAAAAAAACTTAAAGTTATGCGCGCATAACAAAAAAATATTTTTTTAGTAAAGCATCACAATTTGTTTGAGGTCAGCTTTAAAGATGCCCTTGTCATTATTTTGGAGCACCAAAAGTCCACCAGTCTCGACGTTTATTATCGTTGCCTTGATTTTTTCATTGTCATAAATGAATTCACAGGGCTGATTTAATCGATAGAGATAGCTTTGATAGCGCTGGCGAACGAATGTTTTTTTACCGGATTTGAGAAGTTCATACCATTTGTCAAAATGTAACAGAAGAACTTTCAGTACAGTTGAGGTTGGGAGATATTGGTTGACCAGTTGTTTAATAGATGTTGCTTTGGGATAAGGAAAATGATTCTGATTTACATTTAAACCCACGCCAATTATGGAACTTTGAACTTTGAAGTCGGACCAGTTGTTCTCTATCAAAATTCCGCAGATTTTTTTGTCTTCGACGATGATGTCATTGGGCCATTTAATGGCAACATCGGTTTGGCAGATTTCTTCAACCGTGTCATGCACCGCAAGAGCCGTGATTTGTGAAAGAAGAAACATCTCGTCGGGACTGATAAACTGAGGAAAAACAATGATGCTAAAGAGCAAGTTGTCGCCTTTTTTGGCCATCCATTGGGTCCCTCTCTGCCCTCTGCCTTGTGTTTGCTCCTGTGCCGTTATGACAGTGCCATCAGGAGTTGATGACAGTTTAATGAGGTTGGCAGCATAGTTGTTCGTCGAGTCGACCGAGTCAAGTTCGATGATCGCTCTATCACGAAAGGGCATGGCAAGGAGTGGTTTGAATGGAATTTGCGACGAAGGTAAAGAACCTCGGCAGAAGTCGATTACTTTTGCTGACACAGGAAATATTGCATGGCAAAAAGAAAAAAGAAAGAAAACACAGATGCATTGCTTGATGAAATTGTCAATGGAATGCAAGAAGTTAGAGCAAAAGATATAGTAGTCATTGATCTTCGTGGTGTCGATAATGCTATGGCAGATTATTTTGTAGTGTGCCACGGAACCAGCAACACACAGGTAGAAGCAATTGCACGATCTGTTGAAAAAGAGACGATGTTGAGTTTGGGTGAAAAACCCATTCATACGGAAGGAAAACAAAACGCCCAATGGATTTTGATGGATTACTTCAATATCATCGTTCACATTTTTGGTGAGACAGCTCGTGGGTACTATGCATTGGAAGATTTGTGGGCGGATGCGGAGTTTATCCACTATGATGAAGTGGCGTAATTGTGAATTAAACAAGAATTGACCTTATAGGAATATGGCAGAAGAACAGAGAAGAACCCCAGGATCTGCGGATCCGAAGAAGGGAATGAATTTTTATTGGATTTACGCATTGATTGCAACCATCCTCATTGGAATGTTGCTATTTCAGGGCGGTGGCGAAGGCAATGCCACTAGCTATGCAGAATTTAAAAAATATGCTGATAAAGGATTCATAGATCGCCTGGAGTACGATGGCGTAAAAGCGGTGGTCTACCTCAATCAAATGGGGATCGACTCATTAAAGAAAGACATGAAGAAGCCGAGCTTCTCTGGTTTTTCTAGAAGTGCTGATTATTGGTTCAATTTGCCCAAAGGGGATGGATTCGTGACCGAACTGCATGGTATTGGCGAAGCCAAAGGATTTCAAGTGATTTATATGCCTCCCAATGAAGCTGCACAAAGTCTATTTTATTGGGTGATTGCGATAGGCATTATGATCGTGGCCTGGGTGTTCATTATGCGTCGTGTGGGCGGCGGCGGTGGACCTGGAGGGCAGATTTTCAATATCGGGAAATCAAAGGCAACCCTTTTTGAAAAAGGAAAAGGCACGCAAATTACATTCAATGATGTGGCCGGACTGGAAGGAGCCAAGCAAGAAGTACAAGAGATTGTAGATTTTCTCAAGAATCCAAAAAAATATACTGAACTCGGTGCGAAAATCCCGAAAGGAGCATTGCTCGTAGGTCCTCCGGGTACAGGTAAAACCATGCTAGCGAAAGCTGTGGCGGGTGAGGCGCAAGTGCCTTTCTTCTCGCTTTCAGGTTCTGATTTCGTGGAAATGTTTGTGGGCGTCGGTGCGAGCCGCGTGCGCGACCTTTTCCGTCAGGCAAAAGAAAAAGCTCCGGCTATTATCTTCATCGATGAAATTGATGCTATCGGACGTGCACGTAGCAAAAGCGTGAATTTTGGAAGCAATGACGAACGCGAAAATACTTTGAACCAATTGTTGACTGAAATGGATGGCTTCGGCACCAATTCAGGAATCATTATTCTCGCAGCAACTAACCGTGCGGATATCTTGGACAAAGCCTTGCTTCGCGCCGGACGTTTCGACCGTCAGATTTATGTAGATATGCCTGACTTGAACGAACGTGTTCAAATTTTTAATGTGCATTTGAAGAATGTAAAACGCGACGACTCGGTTGATGTGGAGTTTTTGGCAAAACAAACACCGGGCTTTAGTGGTGCCGACATTGCCAATATTTGCAATGAGGCGGCCTTGATTGCGGCGCGCAAAAACCGAGCAACAGTGGGGAAAGAAGACTTCTTGGATGCGGTAGATCGTATCATTGGAGGTCTGGAGAAAAAGAATAAGATTATCACTCCACACGAAAAAGCAACCATTGCCTATCACGAAAGTGGTCACGCCATTGTGAGTTGGTTGCTCGAACATGCTTCACCGCTTGTGAAAGTCACCATTGTGCCTCGCGGTCGCTCTTTAGGTGCCGCTTGGTATCTTCCTGAAGAACGCCAAATCACCACTACCGAACAAATTTTTGATGAAATGGTGGCGGCCCTTGGTGGACGCGCAGCTGAAGAAGTGGCCTTCGGAAAAATTTCTACTGGTGCTTTGAGTGATTTGGAAAAAGTAACCAAGCAGGCTTATGCAATGGTTTCCGTTTATGGCTTGAATAAGAGAATCGGTAACCGCAGTTATTACGATAGTAGCGGAGAATCACAATTCACTAAGCCGTATAGCGAAGAAACAGCGCGTATAATGGACGAAGAAGTAAGCAAAATCATCGAGAAGGCATATGAGAAAGCGAAAGATTTGTTGATGCAGAACCGTGAGAAATTGGATAATCTCGCAAAGAAACTGCTTGATCGCGAAGTAATATTCAAGGATGACCTCGTAGAAGTCCTCGGAAATCGTCCTTGGGGCGAGCAACCAGAGGCTGCACAACCGGCAATTTAAGTTGAAATTAAATGTTTTTCGGGGGCATGCTTGCGATTATCATTGTAAGTTTGCCCCCGATAATTTTTTTTGAGCATTGAGTAATCTAACCAAAAGAACAATCGCAGGTTTCATATTCACTGTCACGGTGATCGGTTCGGCACTTCTTGGACCGTGGGCATTAGGCGCATTGTTTTTCTTCTTTGCGATGGTGGGCTTGCATGAGTTTTACCAAATGGTCTCGCACGATTCAAGTGAAAAGCCACGCACTGTTTTTGGTTTTGCTTTAGGGATTGGTCTCTATGTCATGCTGATGTTTTTTGCCATGGAACGCTTTCAAGGTTGGCTATTCTGGCTCCTTGTTCCTGTTATCGTTTTATTGCTGATTTCAGAATTGTATCATTTGGATAAAAGAGCAGTCGATCACATCTCAGTCACTGTAATGGGCTTATTCTATGTGATCATTCCCTTCGCCATGGTGAATACCTTGGCCTTTATTACCGGAAAATTTCAATGGGAAATCCCACTTGGATTTTTCATCATATTATGGGGAAATGATACGGCCGCTTATTTTACTGGGCGTTTTCTCGGTAGACATAAATTGTACGAACGTGTTTCTCCAAACAAAACATGGGAAGGACTTTTTGGGGGCGTTGCTGTGGCTATTGCTGGTGGTTACGTGCTGTCGAAGTATTTTCTTTCGCTCGAACAGCAAGAATGGATGGTGGTGGCTGCCATCATTGCGGTGTTTGCAAACCTGGGCGATTTGTTTGAAAGCCATTTGAAACGTTCATATGGAGTGAAAGACTCCGGAAACATCATTCCCGGCCATGGTGGGGTACTCGATCGATTTGACGGGCTTTTGATCGCATTGCCCATGGTTATTTTCTATCTCAAATTTATACATCACTCATGACCATTCACAAGGAAGGTACAACCATATTGGTGACTACGTTAACCATTATCGCCATTATCGTTGGTGCTGTTTTTTGTTTTTCTGATATTGTGTGGCTCAACTATGCTGTGCTCGGCGCAGGATTGATTGTGTTCTTCTTGTTTTTGCAGTTTTTTCGTTTGCCGAAGCGTGTCAATCGCGCTGCGGATAATGAATTGGTTGCGCCATGTGATGGAAAAGTAGTTGTGATTGAAGAAGTGGAAGAGCCAGAATATTTCAAAGGAAAGCGCATTCAAGTATCAATTTTCATGTCGCCCATTAATGTGCATGCCAACTGGGTGCCTTGTGAGGGGGAGGTGAAGTACACTAAGTATCATAAAGGTCTTTATCTTGTGGCATGGCATCCCAAGAGCAGCACCGAGAACGAACGAACCACGGTGGTAATCGAGCGTCGACCCGGTCAAGATGTTTTACTTCGCCAAATAGCCGGTGCAGTGGCGCGACGTATTGTATATTATGTGAAGCCAGGCGATAAAATGGAGCGCAACCAACAATTTGGATTTATCAAATTTGGCAGTCGTGTCGATTTATTCTTTCCCTTAGGTACCGAGATCGTTGCGAAAATTGATGATGTCACGAAAGGCAACGAGACCGTGATTGCACGTTGGGCAAAGTGAACAATAGACCTGTCTTAACGGTCTTAGCATAAAACGAATTCATGCAAGCAGAAATCATAAGCATTGGCGACGAAATCCTAATAGGTCAGACCGTCAATACCAATGCCACGTGGATGGGTGAAAAGCTCAATGCGATCGGTATTCGCGTTCATCGTGTAACTTCCATCGCCGATTCTCGAGAAGATATTGTTCGGATGTTTGATGAAGCGTCCGCTCGCTCCCAAGTCATTCTCATTACCGGAGGATTGGGGCCAACAAAGGATGATATCACTAAAAAAACGATGTGTGATTATTTCAATACCGAACTGGTTTTGGATCAAACGTCGTTGGAGCGAATTCGAGTGTTTTTCGAAGGACGCGGATTGCCTATGTTGGAAGTGAATCGCCAACAGGCAATGGTTCCAAAAGATGCCACGGTATTGCACAATTTGCGCGGCACGGCAAACGGAATGTGGTTTGAGCGCGATGGAGTTGTATTCGTATCTATGCCGGGTGTGCCATACGAAATGCAATGGTTGATGGAAGAAGAAGTGCTTCCGCGGATCCAAACTTTTTTTAAGCGTCCAGATATCGTTCATCGCACAATCTTGACCACGGGAGTGGGAGAGAGCTTTTTAGCAGATACCATTAAAGATTGGGAAGATTCGTTGGAATCGGAGGATATTAAGTTGGCTTATTTGCCCTCTCCAGGGGCGGTAAAGCTGCGCATGTCGGCCTACGGTGGTGGAGATAAAAAAGCCCTTGAAGAAAAAATTGCCAGAAAGGAAGTGGAGCTGATGCATTTGATCGGGCAACATGTTTTTGGCTATGGAAAGGATACCTTGGCTTCTGTGATAGGCGATTTGCTCGCAAAGGAAGAAATGACATTGGCAGTTGCTGAAAGCTGCACAGGAGGAATGATTGCGCATTTGATCACTGATGTGCCGGGCAGCAGTAGGTATTTTGTGGGAAGCATGGTTCCGTATACTGAATATGCCAAAGTCAAGTTAGTGGGGGTGAAGCAGTCAACATTGGATGAATATTCAGTGTACAGCCCTCAAATCGCTGAAGAATTGGCGCGAGGGGCAAAGGACCGTTACGAAACAGATTTTGGTATTGGTACAACGGGCGTCGCCGGACCGGACGACTTAGACAATGGAATCAAGGCCGGTACCATTTGGATTGGAGTTTCAGGTCCAAAAAGAATGGTGAGTAAGGAGCTGAAACTGGGAAAAAGTAGGGAGAGAAATATTTTAATGGCCTCGAATGCCGCATTAAATCTGTTAAGACAAGAAATAATTGCAATAAACCATTGATAGTTGAAAAAAATGTCGTTTATTTGCACCCCCGAATTTAAAGGGTTCAAAACTTTAAAGCAATGGCACGCATTTGTGAAATAACAGGAAAGAAGACGATCACCGGAAACAGTGTTTCTCACTCGAATATCAAAACTCGTCGTAAGTTTTACCCAAACCTCCAGTACAAGCGTTTCTGGATGGCAGAAGAAAACCGTTGGGTTGAATTGCGCGTAACTCCGAAAGGCATGAAGATCATCAACAAGATTGGTCTTGCTGAAGCTATGAAGCGTGCAGCTGCTGCCGGGTTCATCGGATAATTGAATTAGAATTTTAGGATTAGACAATATAAAAGACGCCTTACTGCATTTGTAAGGCGTCTTTTTGTTGGTGTAATCCCTTGATTTATCGATAAATAGCGGTTTTGTAGCTATGAATGCCAATAAAAGGCGTTCGTTGCTTATATTTGCCGCCCTAAAAAGGAAACCTTTCCAAATTAATTGATCCATGCAGAATAAATCGTTTACCTGGATTTTTGTCATCTTGTTGACGCTCGCAGTAGCGTATCAGTTGTCTTATGGCCTTGTAGCCAATCGCTTCGAAAAGAAAGTACATCAATTAGCGATCGACTCTATCGGGCAAACCGATTATCAAGGAGCCTCTTTCGACTCAGCAGTGTACGCGCTTGAGAGAAAAATGCTTCGAGACAGCTCAGATGCCAAAGTGTATCCACTTATGGGACATACCTACAGCTACCTCAAACAGAATGAGCTCGCCCTTGGTCTCGACCTCAAAGGCGGTATGTCCGTTACACTCGAAGTGTCATTGCCTGACATGATTTTAGCTTTGAGTGATTACAACCAGAATCCCAATTTTATCAAAGCACTCAACGATGCT
>JBMOFW010000087.1:0-11035 GCA_049318685.1 Flavobacteriales bacterium | reverse complement strand
AACAAATCCTGATCGATGATTTGTACACATTGAAAAAAACAATAGTTGACAGCCATCCTAATCCATACGCTTTCATCTCTAAAGAAGACTTTCACAAAGGCTTCACGCAAGCCATAGAAAGTATAGATAGCACAACCACGCTCGGAGATTACACCCTGATTGTAGCCAACGTGCTCAACATGATGAAAGATTCGCATACCGGAATTGAATACGGACACTTGCAAAAAATGCAAACCGAGCATGGAAAAGGATTCGTGCCCATTCGCCTACATAGTGTCAATGGCGCTTTATATGTTTCTCTTGATCGCGACTCCATATTGCCAAAGGGAAGTCAGATTCTTTGTTGGAACAATATCGAAATAACTAAATTGTATGTCGAATCAACCAAGTATGCCAATATAGAAGGCAGTGCCGTGACGGGTCAACGCCGCATTGCAGACGCCATCTTTCCATTTGTGGTTGGATTGAAACATCCCATGCCCGACACAGTTTCTATCGATTTTCAACGCTTTGGTTCAGATAGTATCGAGACTGCCTATTATCCAGTCATGAAAAAAGGCGCTTGGGATCAGCGACAAAAAATGCTATCCAAAACTGAATTTGAACGGCAGCAAAGTTTAAGTTTTTATCGTCATGATACACTCGCTGTATTGAAGGTTGGCACCTTTGCTCCTGGCGATGCCAATCGGTATAGAAAATTCATTTTAAAAGCTTTCGAAGAAATCAATAAACGCAATGTCCAAGTGCTTGTGTTGGATATTCGGGACAATAGCGGTGGTCAAAGTAGCAATGTAGAATTTCTATATTCTTTTCTAAAAAAAGAAGGACACAACACGCCTTCGAATATTATAGCCAAATCAAGCAAACTAGCCAAAGACCGCAGCAAACATTTACAGAAAGGATTTACGCGCTTCATGTTGCGCACTTTCTTCAAGAAAGACGAGGACATTCAAGGATTCTTGCGCTGGAGCGGACTTCCGGAAGGAACATTGGATACGGTATATTTTAGCAACAAAGTCACTCAAAAATCAGATCTTGTTTTTGAAGGCAAATGTGTCCTATTGATTAATGGACTTACGGCAAGTGCCGGAGTTGATTTTACCCATACATTTTTGGCAGAAAAAAGAGGTGAAATAATCGGAGAGCCCTGCCTTGGCCCGATGACAGGAACATTCGGCAATCCAGCTGCTTTCAAGCTTCCGAATACAAAAATTGGAGTCACCATAGCGACTATTCGATACAACTACGACAATACATTTGAATACGATCCGCTTCCCATCAAACCAACCATTCAAGTGGATATATTGCCCGAAAATTTGGCTAACGGAAAAGACGTGTGTTTGCAATACGTGTTATCCCATTTAGAGGAATTGAAATGAAAATGCGATTGACATTCCTACTCGTTTGTCTTGTAACCTTAAATGCGCGGGGCCAATCTTCCTTGACGGAACGTTATGCGCAGGTGATGCGCAGTGAATTAACCTTGCCTGATGATTCGTTGGAAATCCTTGGCAAGGAGTTGACTGCGGAAGGGCTCGCGGGTGCGGCACAACAACTAATTGTATTTACAGGAAAACCAATGGCTTCTGTTCAGCAAGACATCACTCAGCTGAAAGGATTTTCAATGGATTCCGTCGCCACTACTTTCGACTATACCATCTCAAACGAATGGTTAGCAAAAGCAAAGAGCATTAAGAAAATGTCTTTAAAGATGGCCTATATCGATTCGATTTTAAATGCTCATTCAGAAACAGCCTCTTTTCCTCAGTTGTATTTCTTCCTTTCCAAAAATCCATTTGCTATCAAAAAATGGAAAGGTCCACTACTGAATAAAATAGAAGAAATCGGCACATCAAAAAACGTGATTTCTACGCTTCACGAATATGCGGCTTTACACCAGTCAGCCAAGTGGATCAAAGACGCAAAAGCTATGGGAATTGTCAAAGGGAAAGTCAATTTGCTGTTAGAAACCCTTCCGGCCAAAGAGCTTTCTTTCTTCCAAGAAGTCATTAAAATTCCTGTGAAAAAAGCGACGGCTGCACCTCAAATCATCCCCGAAACCAAAGCACAACAACCAGCCATAAAAAATTATTTGGGGCTAATCATTGGAATTTCAATTTTAACCATTGTATTCCTCATTCTTTTCTTGACGAAAAGCCACCAATTGAAAAAAACAAAACATGAATTATTCAATTTTCAATACAAAGAATCAAAATCAAGGAATGAACTTTCTGAACGAGAAAATGCCCTTGTACTGGCCAATCAAGACTTGATTCGCGAAAACAAAAGTGTATTGGAAGAATTAAAAAACCGACAAAAAACAATCAATCATTTTGAGGATCAAATAAATGTGTTTAACACGGAACTTAAACAAGCCATTGACAATTTGAGTAAAGAACACAGTGTTCAGCATGCGTTGGAAGCCAACAATGCTTTGACACGAAACATAGCGAGAATGAAAGAACTATTGAACTCTCAACATTAAAATCAACCGCTTTCAGCACCAAGGAATACCACTTTTTCTCTAAAACTCAATGAATTATAATCGGTTTTAACATTACCTTTCGCACTTACTTGAATCGCTTAGAGAAATTATATGATACATCACGGCCCGACGAGTGAATCCCTTCGATTGAACTCCCTACGCAGCTACGGACTGTTGGACAGTCCCACTGAAAAATCATTTGATGATATCGCATTTCTCGCTTCGCAAATCTGCGAAACCCCCATTTCACTTGTCAATTTAGTGGATGAAAGTCGCCAATGGTTCAAAGCACATTTAGGTGTGGATTTACGCGAAACTCCACGCGAGGCGGCAATTTGCACCATTGCGATTGAAACCCCACACAAACCTTTGGTCATCGAAGACATGACCAAGTTCGAGCGTACGGTCGACAACCCTTTCGTTACCGGAGACCCGAAAGTGCGGTTCTATGCCGGTGTTCCCATTTGTTCGCCTGAAGGCTATGCATTAGGCACCTTGTGCGTCCTCGATACGAAGCCGCGCACAATCACAGAAAAACAATTGAAATGTTTGAAGGCCTTGGCCGATCAAACAATGGTATTATTAGAGAATCAACGTTATAAACTGCGTCATCAGCAAGCTGTACAAAATTTGGAACTGCGCAACCAAGAGCTCGAGCGCTTTGCGCACGTAGCAGCGCACGATCTCAAATCACCTTTGAGCAACATTATGATGATTTCTCGAATTCTTGAAAACGATTTCTCGCAAAATCTTCCCGATGAAGGCAAAGAATTCGTAGCGATGATGAGCAAAACTTCGCAATCGTTAAGAGAAATGATCGATGGCATTCTCGCTCACGCGAAAAGCGATCATTTGCTTTTGGGAAATAAAGAAGAATTTTCATTCAATGCATTTATTCGAGAAATCTTCCAGTCCATTGATATTTCCAATAAATACAGTATTCTTCTGCCCGAAAAAGACGTTATTATCCATACAAACAAAGTGGCGCTGCAGCAGATCATGTTCAATCTAATCACCAACGCCATCAAGTATAATCAAAGTGCCATTCCTGAGCTGGATATTCATTGCATAGAGACACCTTCAACATTCCATTTTACAATTTCAGATAATGGAGTTGGAATTGCTCAAGAAGAATTATTGAATGTATTCAACATCTTTGAATCCGGCAAACACCCCGACCGTTTTGGCCACGTCGGCACAGGTGTTGGTTTGTCAACGGTGAAAAATTTGCTCGACAAAATGAACGGCGAAATTCAAATTACTTCAGAAGTCGGCAAAGGCACCAAAGTCACCTTCGTCCTCCCAAAATGACATTTATCAGATAGTAGGCTAATACCTTAAAATGGGTATTGTAGCCCCGGGCTTTCGTGCCGTGATTCGCGCTATTTAGAAACAATCTCAATAGAAAAATGCAAGTCACATTAAGCCAACTGATTGCGCGATTCTCAGCACTCATTATCATAATCAGCCTTTCTAATTTCGCAGTTGGTCAAATCATCACGCGAGAAGATTCTTTGAATGCCAATCTTATTGCGAAAGACCGCACTACGGTAATTTCCGGCTATGGAGAAGCGCGTGTTCAATACGACTTGCGCTATCAAATAGGAGAAGCCGACCTCACCCGCAACGTGCTCTTTCTTGGCCACAAATTCAGCAACAAAATTTCCTTCTTTTCAGAAATGGAATTGGAACATGGTTTCGTAGCCACCAATAGCAAGGAAAATTCTGAGGCAGAACTGAGCATGGAGCAATTGTTTCTCAAATTCAACATTACCCCCAATCACTATTTCACCGCTGGTCTTTTCATCCCACGAATGGGGATCATCAATGAAAACCATTTGCCTACTACATTTAATGGGAATGATCGTCCGTTTGTAGAACAAATGATTCTACCTAGCACATGGCGCGAAATCGGGATAGGCTTCTATGGCACCAGCTCGCGCATCCAAGGTTTCAATTATTCGTTCAGCTTACTCAACGGTTTGAACTCATCCAAATTCGCCATGGGTGAAGGCATACGCGAAGGACGCGGATTGGGAAATAAAGCCTCCGCCTCCAACATCGCTGTTCACGCCGCGGCACTTCAATACATCGGCAATTGGCGTATTCAAGGTTCCTACTACTTTGGCGGAAGCGCGGGATTGACCAAGAGAGAAGCGGATAGTTTACAGCTGTCTTATGGTGCGTTCGGTTCTCCTGTTCAATTGGGCGAAATCAACGTGCAATACCTTACTCGTGGTTTCACATTCAAGGCTCTTGGTACTTGGGTAAACGTGATGGATGCGCGCGAAATCAATCGTGCTTACGCGAATAATGTTGCCGAACAAATGGCGGGTGCATACGCCGAAGCAGGCTACAACATTCTCCATTTCTTTCCCAAACATGCTGCCCGCACCCTCACCGTTTTTGCGCGATATGAATGGATGGACTTGGACATGAAAATTGCATCGAATGGTATAGAAAATGATGAATTCAATAAACAATTTATCATAGCAGGACTCACTTACCATCCCGTCAACGGGGTGGTTATCAAAGCTGATTATGTTCACCGCACTACAGGCGAGCGCAATGAAGCTTTGATCGTGACGCCATTTCCCAACGCGCTACCGTTTTTCACTACCAACGACTTTGTCAATATCGGCGTAGGCTATAGCTTTTAATCAAATGCAACGCAGAACATTTATCAAATCGACATGTGCATTGTGCACAGGGGCCCTCTTTCTTGGCGCTGTGAGTGCATCATTGCAAAGTTGCACCACCACGGCAAGCGTAAAAGCTACCGTCATGCAAAATACGATCGCCGTGCTGCCCTCTGATTTTTTAGAAGGAAATGCACTCATCGTGAAAACCAACTCTCTCCCCTTTTATCTGTTGTGTGTGCGCGATACTGACGGCCACTACCATACAGTAGAAATGAAATGCTCCCATCAAGATCAACCCCTGAATTACACGGGCAACAAATTGAGCTGCGCTTCCCACGGAAGTCAATTTGATCTGAATGGAAATGTGCTTCAAGCACCCGCCAATCAACCCCTTCGAACATTTAAGACGTTATTCCAAAATAATCAAATCATCATTCAACTCTAATTATCATGAAAAAAAATACGCTCTATCTTTTGGCTGTGGCTATGATTTTCGCAGCATGTAAAAAAGATCCCGAAACAACCGAAACTCCCGTTGTTGAAGACCTTACACGCACGGTGTTGAGCTCATTCTCTTCCAACGTAGCCCAAGATGTCTACACAGATTTGTATACACAAACCAACAATCTCTATACTAACGTGCAGTTGCTTTCTACAGAAACAACAGATGTCAATTTGTTGGCGTGCAAACAAAGTTGGAAAGATGCACGACTCGCTTGGGAACGTTCGGAAGCCTTTTTGTTTGGTCCAGTGGCTACTGAAAATATCGATCCGCGCATCGATACTTGGCCAGTCAACTTCCAAGACCTCGAAGGTCAATTGGCCTCATCAAGTACATTTACCCAAAGCTATATTGACGGATTGCAAGATGCGTTGAAAGGATTTCACCCAATCGAGTATTTGTTGTTTGGTCAAAATGGCAACAAAACCGCAGCTGAAATGACCACACGTGAAACCGAATACTTGCTCGGTTTGACCGAAAATTTAAAAACACTTATCAGCCAACTCGATGCCGGTTGGAATAGTGGAACATCCAACTACAGCACCGAATTTTCGAGCGCAGGTAACGGCAGCGCGGTTTATGGCACCAAGCTCTCTGCGTATGAAGAATTGGTGAATGGCATGATTGGCATTTGTGATGAAGTAGCAAACGGTAAAATCGCCGAGCCCTTCCTACTCCAAGATGCGTCCCTAGAAGAGTCACCGTTTGCCTTCAACTCGATCACCGATTTCACCAATAATATTCGCGGTGTAGAATCCGTGTATTTAGGCAAATACACCAACGATGGCGTCGGACTCGAAGACTTGGTGCGCGAGCACAATTTATCGCTTGATGCGGCCATTAAAAATGATTTGGCCAATGCGATTGCCGCATTGAACAATATTACCGTTCCATTTGGTCAAGCCATCACAGAGCAACCGGTGCAAGTGCAAGCCGCTATCGACGCCATCAACCATTTGGCCGAAACACTCGAAACGGAATTACTCCCACTCGTTCAATTACATATCGACTAAATTATCATGCGTTATATCCGTCTAATACTCCTTTTGATCATCGCCACCATGGTGATGATGAATTCATGTCAAAAGCCTGAAGATTGGAACGAAACGGTTTCCAATGATGAGTGGTACAGTGGCGGACAACAAACTGTGTTCATCACCGGATCAGGCGCGTATTCCGCAGCCTTTCCGGTGATATCACAGCGCAATGATTTTGTGCACGAAGTAGGCGATATCGCGTTTGAGCAAACCTTTGTGAGTAGTGGTGTGTTGAATCCGGGTTTAGGTCCGGTGTACAATAGTGTAAGTTGCACATCGTGCCACATCGCTGATGGCCGCGGTGCGCCCATGGGTCCGGGGCCCAATATCGTTTCCTTACTTTTCAAATTGAGTATTCCCGGTGAAGGACCGCATGGATCTCCTCGTGGCATTCCGGGCTTCGGAACACAGTTGCAGCACAATGCCATATTTGGGACAAGCCCCGAAGCCGATGTCGACATTGCTTATACGTATATCGACGGCACTTATCCCGATGGAACGCCTTATCAATTGCGTCAACCCATTTATACGTTCAGCAATCCATACATGCCTTTACCGGGCGACTTTATGTATTCACCACGTGTAGCACCTCCCGTATTTGGGTTGGGGCTTTTGCAAGCAGTAGATGAATATACCATACTTGAATATGAAGATGAAATGGATGTGGATGGCGATGGCATTAGCGGAAAACCAAACTATGCGTGGGATGTCGTAAGCGCGTCCATGAAGCTCGGGCGCTTTGGATGGAAAGCTGCGAGCACTACCGTATTGCAACAAAGTGCCGGTGCTTACAATGAAGACATGGGCATCACCTCTTTTGTTTTCCCTTATGAAAGTAGCTATGGCACCAGCCTCAATACCGACAATACACTTGAGCCTGAAATCAGCGACAGCTTGATGCATGCAGTCGAATTTTATGTGCGCACATTGGCCGTGCCAGCTCGCCGCGATGTGGGCGAGCCCCTCGTTCAGCGTGGCAAAAAACTCATCAACGAAATGGGGTGTGTATCCTGCCACCGCAGTGAAATGCGCACGGCCACAGATATGGTTTTTCCAGAAGTTTCCAATCAACGCATCTTCCCTTACACCGATATGCTATTGCATGATATGGGAGAAGGTTTGGCCGATCATCGTCCTGATCATCGTGCGAATGGTTATGAATGGCGCACGCCACCGCTTTGGGGCATTGGCTTGACACACGTAGTGAATGGTCATGAAAACTTTTTACATGACGGTAGAGCGCGGAGTTTAGAAGAAGCCATTCTATGGCACGACGGAGAAGCCGAATTGGCGCGCAATCGATTTAAGACTTTGAGTGCCGATGATCGGGCTGCCGTGATTGCGTTTTTAAAATCCTTATAAAACCAAAAACCCCACACGTTTGCGGGGTATATGGCTCTTGATTACTTAAATAACTAATGATGGCTTAGAGTTTTGGATTTTCTCCTCATTCTCCGAAAGAAAATATCCATATTTTCTTCCTTACTAATGTAGGCCTTTCCAAAACCAGGCTTCGAGGTTTTATACCCCTATCGTTTTCATTTGTTACATTTTTTCCGCCACCCGTACCAAATTATTACAAAAACTCCTCATTTTCAAGGGTTTTCGAAGTGATTTTTTTTGTGATTTCGTCCATAAAGTGGTTTTTTGAGCACTTCATACTGCATTTAAAATCGCTCGTGCTACCAAACAGCCATTAGTTCCCCTTTCCTTCAAAACCACTTGTACCCGAATTCGCTTAACTCCTACTTATTTTATCATTTACAAAATCAACTGTTTAACTTTTTAACAGATTCATTAAACAACCTTTGGTGTATTCTTGTTGTCTAGAATGAAACAAACCACTCTGAATGAAAAGATTACTCACTTTTTTCACGCTCGCACTCTTCTCGCAAATTTTAAACGCCCAAACTGTAGTCGGATGTACTGACCCGGCGGCGTCCAACTACAATCCACTGGCCGAATCGGACGACAACACTTGTTGCTACGCATTGGCACTCACGGTGACGTGTGATCAAAATGCTGATCTCAACGTGTTTGAAAGTGAACTCTTCTCCAATCTATCCACCACGGTCTATCCGGGGACAAGGTCTGTCTGTTTACAAGGCACATGCTTCACCCTCTACTGTATCAATTACAGCGCTGAAACAGCCCTGTATTCATTTGCGGTAAGTAACGGAGACTCTTTTGAAATTTCCGTCGAACCCGGACAACAGCAAGCGTGGGCATGGACCCCAGGAACAGAACCGCAGCTCGGATGTTCTGACCCCACTGCCTGCAATTACAATCCGACTATCGCATGCGCCTCATTTATGAATTGCAACTACGATTGTTACGGATGTACTGATCCTACGGCCACCAACTTCACTCCGGGGGCTACAGTTGATAATGGGACATGCTGCTACGGTATAGATGGATGTACGGATCCATTTGCTTGTAATTATGATGCCAATGCAACTTGCTCTTTCAATGTATTTTGTGACTACGCCTGCTATGGTTGTACCAATCCATCTTCACCAAGTTATAATCCTTCAGCCACGATTGACGATGGCTCATGCTGCACATTAGAAACCTACACTACGCTGACCTCTACTTCGGGTGGTTATGTATATATTTTCGGATCATCCAATACGTCAATTGGGTTTTACATCGCCGCCAATGAACCTTATTCATTCTGTCTTCCAGAAGGTTGTTTCACTTTCGATTATTATCCGGAATTCCTAGACAACAACAACATTACGTTTACCATGGTACGCAATGGGGAGACTCTTCTCAACATTAGCCAAGAGAATATTGGCACATATTTCACTGATTTTAGTGTCAATGCAGAAGAGGGATGTATCGATCCAAGCGCCTGCAATTTCAATCCAAATGCAAATTGTTACAATTACGACCTCTGCGATTATTCATGTATTGGATGTACCGATCCCAACGCAGACAACTTCAATCCAAACGCTACCGTCGACAATGGCACTTGTTGCTACGAACAATACACCATTGATGCCGGAACTACAGGATACTGGTATGCCTACGATTATTTAGGAACATACTTGGGTGGCGGATACCTCACCGAAAACAATACACTTTGTGCGCCTTTGGGATGTTTCAATATTTATGTATACACGGACGAATACAATCAATTCGAAGTGAGCATTACAAACAACGAAGGCAACATCGTTTTCTCTGAATTTACCAACGGTTTTGGATACATACTAATTCCGTTTGATATAAATGGTGTTAGCGGATGTACGAATCCATATGCCTGCAATTATGATCCAAATGCCACTTGTCCGGATGAAGCTTCTTGCACATACGACTGCTACGGTTGTATTGATCCAATCGCTCCAAACTACAATCCTGATGCGACACTCGACAATGGCACATGCTGCTATAATTCATGGTATACCATCGAGTTCAGTCAAGATACGCATTGGGCGATCTCATCCTATACCGAAGAAGGCAACTTCTATGAAAGTGGATTCTATCCAGAACAAAACGGATTCTGTTTGCCTGAAGGTGTTTGCTTCGACATGAGTGTTTCCACGAATGATATTTCGAATGTGAGCTATAGTATTTTCGACGCTCAAGGTAATTTGGTCGCTTCTGGAGTCACTCCATCCTACAGTTACACTTCTGTTTCATTATCATCAGAAAACATTATTGGATGTATGTATCCGCAAGCATGCAACTACAATCCAAACGCAACTTGTCAAGATTGGTATAGTTGCGATTATAGCTGCTATGGATGTACGAACCCTGAAGCCTTCAACTATGATGAAACAGCGACCTTTGATGACGGCACGTGCTGTACTTCTGGCTGGGTAACATTCAACGCTGATCAACCGGCCTACCTGACTGCTTACAACGGTGACTACACCCAATATGCATCTTTGAGCTACCCACAAGAAACGGGTTTCTGTTCTTTCGATGGATGCTTCACTGTATATGTTTATTCTTACTTCAGTGAGCCCATCAACTTTACACTTACAGACAATCTCGGAAACATCCTTCTCGAAGGCACCACAGATATGTACGGCTTTTTCCAAGGCAGCATAGGCATTGATGGAGAAATTGCAGGTTGCACAGATAGCAACGCTTGCAACTACAACCCTGAAGCTACTTGCAACGATGGTAATTGCAATTATTACTGTGGAGGCTGCTTAGATGCCAACGCGATCAACTACTTTCCAGGTGCATTGTTTGATGACGGTTCTTGCTTTTATACCATCGAACCGCCAATGATGCAACTGCAAACAGAAACCATGGAAGCAGAAGAAATGTATTACGTGCGCATGGATGTGATGTCAGTTGGAAACGGCGCGCCATACATTATGATGAATTCATTGAACACGCAAATGAATATGATCGA
>JBMOFW010000086.1:0-11090 GCA_049318685.1 Flavobacteriales bacterium | reverse complement strand
GCAATTCGACGCCACCGAAGCGGCCGCGCTTCAAGACGGCGTACGACAGGACGAGGGCTAGCGGGACGGCCATGAACAGCGTGACGTACACCAGGCCAGGGCCGAGGAACGCCGCACGCGAGCCGAGGGCGCGGCGCCCGATGGCGCCACGCCCTCCGCTCGTGGTTGGTGTGGTGGTGGTCACGGTTAGCTGGACGTGACCTCAGTGGCGATGTCGGTGTACTTGTCTTGTTGTGTTTCCGGCACCACTTCTTCGATGACAACGTAAATCATAGCGCCAGCGGCAAATGCCAGGGCGTAGGGCAAAATCGGTTGCATCTGCATCACAGCCAACGCACCGATGACGCCGGCAACGGGCTCCACAATGGCGGAAAGTTGACCGTACATAAAACTTCGCATGCGGGTGAGACCTTGTCTGCGAAGTGGAAAGGACACCGCCAAGCCTTCCGGGAAATTTTGCAATCCGATACCGATGGCCAAAGCGACTGCACCCCCAATGGAAGCTTCTGGAATTCCTGCAGCCACGCCGCCAAAGAGCACGCCTACGGCCAGACCTTCAGGGATATTATGCAGTGTAATGGCCAATACCAATAGAATAGTGCGGTGCCAATTGGTATGAACACCTTCGGCTTTTTCACTCGGAAAATTCAAGTGTAAGTGAGGCAAAACTTTATCTAAAGCGAAAAGAAACAGCGCCCCGCAAGCAAAGCCGACGGCGCTCGGAAAGGCCTTCTCAAATCCTTCGCCAGGACTCATTTCGATGGCCGGGGCGAGCAACGACCAAAAGCTCGCGGCAATCATTACCCCACCGGTGAAACCAAGCATTCCGTCAAGCACTTTGCGCGACGGTTCTTTGAATAAAAACACCAAACCCGCGCCAGCTGCTGTTACCAGCCAAGTAAATGTCGTGGCAATCAAGGCAGCCATTACCGGATCTATGGATTCAAAAAAAGGGATAATCCCAAACAATTGATTTGCTTCTTCCATACTCACACGTTGTTTTTAGGATAATCGTATGCCGCCAAGGTAGCACATTCTTCGATGATCATCGCCCAACGGTCAAAAGGAATTTCGACGGTGGCCATGGCACATGTCGGCATGTCAACTCGTTCGCCAGTCAGGTAGTTCACCAAATGACTTACGCCATAGTTATGACCAATAAAAAGCACTTCATTTTTGTCGTCTGGCAATGCATTTACGGTCTCGATCAAGGCGGAAAGCGGGGCTTCGTAAATTTTTTCTACAAAATGTATTTGCTTTTCATCATAACCGAAGGCCTTACAAAAGTAGGCCGCCGTTTGACGTGTGCGCTTCGCCGGACTGCAAACGATGAAATCAATTGCTCCGATGCGGGAGTGGAGACGATTGGCCATGATGGGCGCATTGGCTTTACCGCGCTCGTTGAGCGGTCGGTCGAAATCGCGCATGCCCTCGTCGGCCCAGCTCGATTTGGCGTGGCGGATCACGTGAATTCTTTTCATCATTGGCGAAAATAATGTATGATTGTATCCAATATGAAGAATATTAAAATTGACAACAATTGGAAGATCATTTTCGGATTGGTCGCCTTGTTTCTCGTCCTTTATTTGATTTGGTTTTTTCGCGTGATCATCGCCTATGCGCTGATTGCGGTCGTGATCTCGTTTATCGGAGATCCTGTGATGCATGTTTTGAAAAAAATTCGCATCAAAAATTGGCACATGCCTTCGTGGTTGCGTGCTATTGTTACACTACTTAGTTTTTTTAGTGTGTTCGGCTTGTTGGTATATCTGTTTGCACCATTGGTCAATCAAGAGATTCAAATTTTAATGCAAATTGATCCGAATCAAGTGGCCGACAATTTACAATACCATGTTACCCAAGTTCAAGATGCTGTGGGGGCAAAGGCAGATTGGATGAATCGAACGGAGTTGACCAAATTGATTGTCGAAAAAGGGCAGAGTTTGATGAATTTTTCTTGGGTGAGTAGTGCGTTTGAAAATGTCTTTTCGCTGCTTTCTAGCTTTATCATTGGTGTTTTCGCGGTGCTCTTTATGGCGTTCTTTTTTCTGAAAGATGGCTTTTTGTTTACACGCATCGTATTCACCCTGACACCGGATGAGCATATTGAAAAGGTGAAAAATGTCATGGAGCATACGCAGCGATTGTTGAGCCGCTATTTCATTGGTATCTGTGTGCAAAGTTTGATTATGGCGACCATGGTCGGAGTGAGCTTGTGGATTTTGGGTATTCAAAACGCATTGCTCATAGGGCTTTTCGCCGGATTGGTGAATGTGGTGCCTTACGTCGGACCCTTGCTCGGTGCGACATTTGGCCTATTTGTAGCGCTCAGCACGGGATTGAGTTTTGGTGTGCCCGTGGATTTGATGACGCTTTCGACGAAAGTTTTGATTGTATTCATAGCCGCACAACAGATTGACGGATTTATTATACAACCGCTGGTTTTGGGAAGCAGCGTAAAAGCGCATCCATTGGAAATATTTGTGGTGGTACTTGCCGCCGGAACCATTGGAGGGGTGCTGGGAATGATTCTCGCCATACCGGCATACACCATTCTGCGGGTGATTGCCGCTGAGTTTTTAGATCAATTTAAAGTCGTGGAGTCGCTAACCCGCGATCTCACAGAGGAGTAGCCTAGTTTTTCACCCTTTGCTAACAAACGTTTGAAGTCGACAGTGATTTCGCTGTATCTTTGTGTCCCGTAACGCAGATTTCATGCGTCAAAACGGAAATGTCAGAAAATACAAAATACATCTTTGTCACCGGCGGTGTGACAAGTAGCCTTGGAAAAGGCATTATCTCCGCCTCCCTTGCAAATCTTCTTCAATCGCGTGGCTTCAAAGTCACCATTCAGAAGCTTGATCCATACATCAACGTTGATCCCGGAACACTCAATCCATATGAACATGGTGAATGTTTTGTAACTGACGATGGCGCAGAAACAGACCTTGATTTGGGTCACTATGAGCGTTTTTTGAATGTACCAACTTCACAGGCAAATAATATTACTACTGGTCGCATTTATCAAAGCGTTATTGAAAAAGAACGCCGTGGAGAATACTTGGGTAAAACTGTGCAAATCATCCCGCACATCACAGATGAAATCAAGCGTTGTATTCAAATTTTAGGATCAAAAAATGATTTTGATTTTGTCATTACGGAAATCGGAGGTACAGTGGGCGATATCGAATCATTGCCTTATATCGAGGCGGTTCGTCAGATGAAATGGGAAAAGGATGAAGATGTGATTGTGATTCACTTGACGTTGATTCCGTTTTTGAGTGCGGCTGGTGAATTGAAAACCAAACCTACGCAACATAGTGTAAAGATGTTGTTGGAGAATGGGGTGCAACCGGATATCCTCGTTTGTCGCACAGAGCATGAATTGAATGCACCGATTCGCAACAAGATTGCGAAGTTCTGCAACGTAACGTCCAATGCGGTAATTCAAAGTATCGATGCGGAAACCATCTATGATGTTCCGGTATTGATGATGGAAGAAAAATTGGATGAAGTCGTATTGGAAAAATTGAATGTCAAAGCGAAGAAAAAGCCCGATCTGAAGAAGTGGATGGAATTTTTGAATCGCTACAAAAACCCAAAGAGCACTGTCACTATAGCGTTGGTGGGGAAATACGTGGAGTTGAAAGATTCGTACAAGAGTATCGCGGAAGCATTTAATCACAGCGGTGCGGCGAATGAAGTGCATGTAGATATTCGTTGGGTGCATAGTGAGGAAATTTTCGCCAAAAATGTCGATGAAAAATTGGCGGGCGTAGACGGCATACTCGTGGCTCCGGGTTTTGGAAGCCGCGGTATTGATGGAAAAATTGAGGCAATTAAATATGCCCGAGAAAATAAAATTCCATTCTTCGGTATTTGCTTGGGCATGCAAGTCGCCACTATCGAGTTTGCGCGCAATGTGCTCGGTTTGGCCGATGCGCATTCAAGTGAAATGAAAGAATATACGCAACATCCCGTGATCTGTTTGATGGCCGAACAAAAATCGATTGTCAATAAAGGCGGAACGATGCGATTGGGTAGTTATCCCTGCAAATTAGTAAAAGGAACCAAGGCGCAGAAAGCATACGGCAAAGACATGGTCGAAGAACGCCACCGTCACCGTTTTGAATTCAACAATGATTATAAAGATCAATTTGAAAAGGCTGGTTTCCGCGCTACCGGGATTAATCCAGATAGCGGTTTGGTAGAGATCATCGAATTGGACAATCATCCGTATTTCGTAGCATCACAATTCCACCCCGAGTATAAGAGCACAGTGATGAATCCACATCCTCTTTTTGTCAGCTTCGTCAAAGCCGCGATTGAGTTTAAAAGCAGGAAATAGTGTGCTTGCGCTTGTTTGAGGGTTTGATAGTTTGAGGGTTTGATTGTTTGGTCGTTAGATCAATAGATCTTGTGATCTCCCGATCTGTCGATCTGCCGATCAGTTGATCACGCGGGTTCCCAGAGTTCGAGTTTGTTGCCGTCGGGGTCCATGATGTGTATGAATTTGCCATACTCATACGTGGCTATTTCATCTACAATAGTGACGCCTTGCGCGCGCAATTGCTCTACCAAAGCTTCAATATTTTGCACACGATAATTAATCATGTATTCTTTCTTCGTTGGTGCAAAATAATCGCTCCCAGTCTTGAATGGCGACCATTGCAAATATTCCTTTTGCTCCGGATTGTCCACGTTGCGCGATTCGAACATCGTTCCCCATTGATCGGTGTTCATCCCCAAATGTTTGGAATACCATTCTTTTGTTTTCGCAGGATCGTCTGAGAAAAAGAATATACCACCGATACCGGTGACTTTGGGCGTGGTGTCTTTTTCTGCCTGGGGTTGCGTGCTGTCTTGCATGGAGATGTATTGGTTTGAAATGGCGTAAATAGAGGAAGTCGAGCGATTATTTTTCGTCATGAACGCAAACATCACCAAGGTGGTGAGTACTAGACAAAAGAAAGGAAATACGTTTGATTTCATAGACCATCGCTTTTTGATGAAACCAAAGTAAGGATTTTAGCTATTCCCTAGTAATCTAATATTCTTGAATACCAAGGCCAAGTCTGTGGCAATCTTATAATCCTTGGCATAAACGATATTGAGCTTACGCGCAGTTTCGGGATTGATTTGATTGGGATACAATCCGGAAAGGGGTGTTAATACACCTGTTTTTATTTTAGGCAATTTGTATTCTGAGGACGAAGCTTCGGGATAAAAGCCAACCCATGTTTTTTTACCCACCAATACTTGAACCATATTGCGCAAAAATCCGATAGGCGATTTTTGAATGAAAAGCAATAGGGGAGAGGTTGTCAAAGCAATCAACGCAAACCCGAAATCAAATGCCCTTTTGATGCGCACATTGTCCGTGCGGGCGATGCTATTCACATCGAGCATATACACATCGCCACTGGTGTCGATACTATTACTACCTATGATATAAAGTGTTTCGGGTGGAGCAATTTTAAATTCTACATCCAATTCCTCCAAGCGACTCATAGCGCTAATGATGTCGCTAGATGCCACGTCCTTGGCGGAAAATATGACACTGTCTATTTTTAAAATCCGTACGATTTCATTCAATTGATTCAACTGAACATGTGGATTTTCACCTTGTCTCAATTCAATATGTTCAATAGGACCAACGGAAAGGTAGGTTTGATGAATAATATGCGTAATGCGTTGAATTTCGTCGGCCGTGCCGATAATGGCAAAAGACTTGGATGCATTTTTATTCAAGCCAGTGCTGCGATGCACTGCCAGTGAATACAGCAAATGACTGAGGAAAAAAACGATCGGTGCGGTGACGGCCCCCATCAGCACCACCGCTCGCGAAAAGCGCATAGTTTCGGGCAAAAGACTATATCCAATCATGATCACCAACGACCCGATAACAGCGGGACGCAGCACTTTGATGGGGCGTATCGGCTTGTCGAATGCGGCACCCAGCCAAAGTGAAATGATCCAAATAATGGCAAATGCAATAAATGCAGGATGAACCAAATGACTATCATACATGATATGCTGAACACGGGAATAGGTTTCTTTGGCTCCATATAAAAAACCAAGAACAAGCGCCGCATCCAGCGCAGGAAGGGCAATGGCTTTCAAAAAACGATTGAGCACGGCTACAGAGGCGCGCAACCAAATCGCCACTTGAATAAAAAAGGAAAACATCCGAGCATTCGATTCACTGAAATGCTTTTTCGCAAAAATGACCATGGCATTGTAAAACACATAGACATAATTGAGACTCCCTTTTTTTGTGCTTTCTCCCTTGTAATGGATGATGCGCGTTTCGGGGAAATAATAATTCTTATATCCACCTAAAATGATGCGCCATGACAAGTCGATGTCTTCACCATACATGAAAAAAGCTTCATCAAGCAGCCCCACTTTGTCCAAGGCTTTTTTACGCATGAGCATAAATGCGCCCGAGAGAATTTCAATTTCATGCACTCCCTCATGACTCAAATGGCCTAAGTAGTAGCGATTGAATTTTTTCGATCCGGGGAAGATGCGTGAAATGCCGAAAATCTTGTAAAAAGAGGTTTCCGGTGTCGGTAGTCCGCGTTTCGATTCGGGCAAGAATTTTCCTTTGCCATCCACCATCTTCACGCCCAATCCGCCCGCATCGGGGTGCGCATCCATAAAGTCGACCACCTTTTTAAGTGTGTCCTCTTCAATCACGGTATCCGGATTGAGCAGCAATACATATTCTCCCTCGGCAATGCGCATGGCTTGATTGTTTGCCTTCGAAAAACCAGTATTCTCTTTATTGGCAATCACCTTGACCCATGGGAATTTGGCGCGTACCATTTCCACCGAGCCGTCTACTGAATTGTTGTCTACGACATACACCTCAGAAGGCACTTCCGTGATGGCCTTTTGCACACTCAACAAGCACTGCTCTAAAAAGAAGCGCACATTGTAATTGACGATGACAATGGTGAGTTTGGTCAAGGTTAGCGTTTTAGGGATACTTCGTAAGGGGTGCGCAATTTGATGCTGCGGCCAAGAGTGACTTCGTCAGTATACTCTAGCTCGCCGCCAACAGCTACGCCGCGGGCAATGGAAGTAACGGCAACTTCAAAGCTACCCAATTTTCTAAATAAATAAAATGAGGTGGTTTCGCCTTCCATGGTTGCATTCAATGCCATAATCACTTCTTTGATCTGACCATTTTGTAGTCGTTGCAACAACGAGTCGATGGCCAAATCGGATGGTCCAACGCCATCCATTGGTGAAATGAGCCCTCCCAGAACATGATATAGTCCATGATATTGTTCAGTACTTTCAATGGCCATGACATCACGAATATCGGCCACCAAACAAAGGGTACTTTGGTCGCGGCTGCGATCTTTGCAAATACTGCATTCATCTTCATCTGAAAGATTGTTGCATGTTTTACAATGATGCACTTGCTCGCGCATGGTGATGAATGATTCGGCAAAACGGCGTACTTCTTCTGGTTTGCGTTTGAGCAATTCCAAAACCAAGCGCAGCGCGGTTTTTTTACCAATCCCCGGAAGGCTGGAGATTTGATCTACGGCAGTTTCTATAAGTTTGCTCGGAATATTCACGCTGTAAATATACAGCCTTCGACTCCCTGTTATATTTGTGCCATGTCGCAAACCTTGATTTTAGCCTTGATCGTGCTCTATTTTGGAGTGCTTCTGCTCGTATCCTATGTCACTTCGCGCAAAGCGGACAATCAGACCTTCTTCGCCGCCAATAAATCTGCTCCCTGGTATTTGGTTGCTTTCGGGATGGTAGGCACTTCCTTATCGGGAGTCACATTCATCAGTGTGCCGGGAACAGTGAGCGCAGTGGGATTCACGTACTTTCAAGTTGTATTGGGCTATTTCATCGGGTATTTCGCCGTAGCCTATATCCTATTGCCGCTTTACTATAAAATGCAATTGACGTCGATCTATACCTATTTGCAAGAACGATTTGGTATGGTGTCGTACAAAACCGGTGCGGCATTTTTCATTTTATCCCGCACCCTCGGCGCTACCCTCCGCCTTTATCTAGTCATCAACGTGCTCCAGTTGTATGTGTTGGAAAGCATGGGCGTGCCTTTTTGGGCCACCTCTGTGATCATTCTTTTCATGATCCTCATGTACACTTATAAAGGCGGGGTAAAGACCATCGTTTGGACAGATACGCTGCAAACGTTTTTTATGCTGCTCGCTTTGATTGTATGTGTGGTTTATATTCTCAATAATCTGAATCTCGGATTTGGTGAGGCGTTCAGCATGATGAGCGATCGCGGTTTTACCACGCTGTTCAGTGGTGACCCCATGGACAAGAAGTTTTTCCTCAAACAAATTCTCGGTGGTGCATTTATTACGATCACCATGACTGGCCTCGATCAAGAGATGATGCAGAAAAATATCAGCGTGAAAAATTTGGGCGATTCGCAAAAGAATATGATCACGTTTTCGAGCATCATGGTGATCGTGAATTTCTTGTTTCTCATGCTTGGAGGACTGCTCTATCTCTACGCAGAGCGCTACCAATTGACGCTCACTGGAGATGATCTTTTCCCTACGGTGGCCATGCAGCACCTTCCGGGTGTGATTAGCCTCATCTTTATCATCGGATTGATTTCGGCACTGTTTCCAAGTGCTGATGGTGCTATAACCGCTTTGACGGCGTCATTCTGTATCGATATTTTGGGGATGCAACGCGATGCAAACAAAACAGAGGAGGAAAAAATGAAATTGCGCAAACGGGTGCACTTGAGCTTTGCCGCAGTGTTTCTCGTGTTTGTGTTTTACTTCAAATGGCTCAACGACAAAAGTATCATCAATACATTGCTCGATATTGCCGGATATACCTACGGTCCACTTCTCGGATTATTTGTTTTTGGTATTTTTTCAAAGCAAAAAGTGCGTGATCATTTAACACCCATCGCGTGCATTATCCCACCGGTATTGACTTTCCTGATCAATACCACTTCGCCTTATTGGGCAGGTGGATACAAATTTGGATTGGAATTGCTCATCATCAACGGCGCGATGACGGCTGGGATGTTATTTCTTTTTAGAGAAAAACAAAGCGGTATAGTACCTGTTGATCGAGTGAAATAATTTATCAACGGAAATTGCCGAAGCGAATGCCAATACCAGCCTGAATGCCGCCCGAATTATTAATCTTCAAATCTTTGGTCATCGAAGACAGATTCCAAATGTATTTGAATGAATAAATCAATTCGACACCAGTCAACGAACGGCCGCGTTCGAAGCCTACAGCAGCCAACAAATTTTGAGAGGTGAATTCGCCTGAAAAGTAATCGTTCAAGTTATTCTTAAAGGTAGCCGATGCTTCGAAATCATTCGATTCATAGTTGCCTTGTTCTTCGATAGCGTAAATGTTTTCAGTATTGTTCACGTTGATACGCCAAATCAATCCACCGGTGAGATAAAAATTGTGATTGGCAAGAAATCCACGGGTACTGATCAATTTGAGTCGAATATCCATCGGGACAACCAACTGCATATTTTTTCTGACAATACGATAAGCGGTATAGGAATAAAGTGACGATTGCTGTTCG
This sequence comes from Flavobacteriales bacterium, assembly GCA_049318685.1. GTDB lineage: Bacteria > Bacteroidota > Bacteroidia > Flavobacteriales_D > Sanyastnellaceae > JAIXWP01. The sequence goes on along the minus strand of JBMOFW010000086.1, from coordinate 1,516 downwards.
GATAGCACATCATTTGTCAAATCCCAACCGGTTCGCAAACGATAATTGGATAGCCCGAGTCCTAGGCCAGTAGAAGCCTGCAAACGTTCGAGTCCGAGTATGCGGGTATAAGCATTCAAGCCAATCACCCCATGCCATTCATTCGACCAGTTGTTGTCGGTAAGGATGGTATTGGTTCCGTAGGTGGTGACTACCGATCCGGCATCTGCTTTTAGGCCCAATGAAAAAATCTGTGCACTCGCCCCAAGGGAAGTGAATAACACCATGAGGAGAAAAATTTTTTTCATTGCCATGCTAGTCTGTTTTTGTGATTAATTCTCTTCGAATCAACGCACAAACCGTGCCTATCAACAAACGTCAAACAAAGTTGAGCTGCGCTTATGAAAGCATCGTTACCGGGTTCTCCAAGTAGCCTTTCAATGTTTGAAGGAAGGCCGCGCCTGAAGCACCATCCACTACGCGGTGATCACAACTCAACGTTACTTTCATCACGTTGCCTGGAACAACAGTATTGTTTTTAATCACTGGAGTTTGCTTGATTGCACCTACCGCCAAGATGCATGCGTCTGGTGGATTGATGATGGCTGTAAATTCTTCTATACCAAACATACCCAAGTTAGAGATGGTGAAAGTGTTGCCTTCCCAATCACTTGGTTGAAGTTTTTTATTCTTTGCTTTTTCAGCGTAGTCTTTTACTTCTGCATTGATTTGAGCGAGGCCTTTCCCATCGGCAAAGCGTACCACAGGAACAAGCAATCCTTCCTCTACAGCCACTGCTACACCAATGTGCACGTGTTGATTGTATCGAATGGTGTCGCCTCTCCACGAAGAATTGATCTTCGGATGTTTTTTCAAAGCGAGCGCGCAAGCCTTGATCACCATATCATTGAATGACACTTTCAAGTTGCCTGCAGTATTGATAGAAGCACGCGCTGTCATGGCATTGTCCATGTCAATTTCCATGGTCAAATAGAAGTGAGGCGCAGTGAATTTGCTTTCTGCGAGACGACGTGCAATAGTCTTGCGCATATTGCTCACCGATTCTTCGGTGTAGCTTTCGGTGCCTGAAACAGCGGCGAATGCGGGAGCAGCAGCAGGTGTGAATGTTTCCACATCACGACGAACGATGCGTCCGCCATCACCCGAACCGGCTACACGAGAAATGTCAATGCCTTTGTCTTCAGCGATTTTTTTCGCGAGTGGAGATGCTTTCAAACGACCATTGCTTGCTGATTGAGCTACAGCAACAGGTGCAGCTACCGGAGCGGCAACGGCCACAGGAGCCGGAGCAGCAGCTGGAGCAGATGCAGCGGCTGGAGCAGCAGCAGCAGGAGCTGAAGGTGCACCACCGGCAAGCAAAGCTGAAATATCTTCTCCTTCTTTACCAAAGATGGCGAGAATTGTATCTACTGGAGCCGATTTGCCTTTCTCCACACCAATGTGAAGCAAGATGCCGTCTTCGTAGGATTCAAATTCCATAGTGGCTTTGTCGGTTTCAATTTCCGCGACGAGATCT
>JBMOFW010000085.1:0-11213 GCA_049318685.1 Flavobacteriales bacterium | reverse complement strand
AAAGATCGACTCCGCCATCACCGTATTTGGTGTAAAATCCGACACCAAAATCTTCGACTTTATTGCCGGTTCCTGCCACCAATAGGCGGTGGATTCCGGCGAAATAATAGAGCGTTGTCATACGAATACGCGAACGTGTATTGGCTAGACTTAAATGCAACAAATGTTCGTCTTCTACCTGCGGAACTGCGGCCATGAACGAATCAAAGACACTGGTGAGTTCCACCCGATGAAGACGAACATTTGGAAACTTCGCGGCCAAATTGTTCATGTGCTCTTGCGCGCGCGACACCTGACTGGCCGCTTGATATATCGGCATTTCAAGAAGCAGCGTCTCTTTGCCAGTCATTGCACAAAGTGTACTGGTGAGGGCAGAATCAATTCCACCACTAACGCCTACAACAAAACCGTTGGTTTTTGCCGATTCACAGTATGAATCGAGCCATTGCACAATGTGTGCGACAACTGCTTCTTTATTCAAAATCAATTAAAATTTGATCCCTACATTCAATTGAATCATGTTGGACATCGCCTTCATTTTGTTTTCTTTAGGAACTGAGCCATCATAGATTACCTTGTCTGCGTCATTTGTTGTTACCAATTCGCCATTAAGCACATTGGTAAACCCGTTGTTATAGGTAATACCCGCAACAACAGCTGTATTTCCACTAAGACTATATTCAACACCCGCAGCCATCAATAAGCCCACACGGAAGATCTGGATATCATCCTTGATGTCTTCATCTTCGGTCATGATCGATGCTTCGTCAGATTCTGGGAATGAAACTTCACCAGTACCGGCCACATATTTTTCAAACTTAAAATCAATTTCATCATCCGCCTTCGCGCTGATGTTCACCCCGGGGATGATACCGAATTGCGCCCAATAGGTCATGTAGCCGATTTCATTGGTGCGGAGTTTCAATGTGAGTGGAACCTCCACATATTGCAAACGATAATCACGTTTGCGCTCCATGATATAGTCTACGCTGTTGTATTTGTCGTATTGCAAATAGCTCAAACTTCCACCCATACGAGTCACTTCCAAGCCGGTACCGAAGGCGTAGTTTTCAGTGAAATGACGGTCCAATGAAATACCAAATCCGAATCGAAGCACATTGCCTTCGTTGGTGATGTACTTGCTATCGGGCTTCATCCAGGCCGTTCCTGGACTTACACGAAAAGCAATTTTAAATTTCTGGAAATCTTGAGCATTGGTCAAAATAGTTGACACTGCAAAGAGGGTAAATAGGGCAATTTTTTTCATATTCTTGGTTTTACTGCGTTAAACTTGCAGCTTCGCATTTGCTTTGGCAAAGCTAACAATCCTGAATTATTATGCGTAGATTATTTTACATCTTGATTTTCACAGTATTGGTGTTCACATCTTGCGAAGATGATCCCTTGAAAAAAGTGGACGTTTCGGAGTCGAAAGTCACGGTGCGGTTTGACCGCTTTGACCATGATGTATTCAACGCCGATTTTACTGATCCGGCGCGCTCAGGTCAACAACTATACCAGAAGTATCGCGGTTTCTATTGCGATTATATGGAAGTCATTCTCCAAGCGGCTCCGTGCATGCCCGATTCCAATTTCGCGGCGCTTCAGGGCTTTGTCAACGATCGCTACATGAGTGCAGTACAGCGCCAGATCGATATGCGCTATCCCTTGGACGAAATCGAAAAGGTCAATGAAGAATTTACCGATGCCATCCGCCGATGGAATCACTTCTTCCCCGACTCCATCATTCCATCGGTGGCCTATATGAACTCCGGACTCAATTTTAGTGCATTTTCCACGGACTCAGTGATCGCGGTTGGCCTTGATTTTTACCTTGGACCTCAAGACAGTTTGGTGAAACTCTATCCCGGTGACATTTTTCCGCAATATTTCAAAGATGATATGCGCCGCGATTATTTGACCGTAAATGCGATGAAAGACTTTTGCTGGGCGCAATGCAACAAATTCGATCGCACGGGAGGCAATGCCAAATTGCTCGATATTCTCGTGCATCAGGGCAAGGTGATGTATCTCTTGGATGCGTTGATGCCACATTCGGCAGATTCTACCAAAATGAACTGGTCGGCTACCGAAATGGAGTGGGCCAAGGCCAATGAATGGAATGTTTGGAAAGAATTGGCCAAGCAAGAAGTCATGTTTGGAACAAAGTACAATGAAAATAAAAAATGGATCGACTTCGGTCCCTTTACCAATATCGGCGCTATTCCGCAAGACTCGCCCTCACAATTAGGCATTTGGATGGGATGGAATATCGTGAGAGCATACATGAAAGAGAATCCTACACTTACTTTGCAGCAACTTTTCCAAGAGACAGACAGCCAGAAATTGCTGAAAGCCTATAAACCGGAAAAACCGTAGTGATGAAAACAACAGAAATCAAATTCGAGATAGCGCTCGACGAAAATAATGTTCCTGAGAAAATTGTTTGGAACGCCAAAGACAACGGTAAAACAGCCGAAGCCAAAGCCATGATCTTATCCGTATGGGATAAGGAAGAGCGCAATACTTTGCGCATTGATTTATGGAATAAAGAGATGGAAGTAGACGAAATGAAACGTTTTGTGCATCAAACCATCTTGACCTTGGCGGACAGTTTCGAAAAAGCCACCGGCGAAAAGAAAATGGCCGACACCATGCGGGATTTCTGCGAGTATTATGCGGAGAAGCTGGAGCTCAAACCTTAAAACCTATAAACATTAAAACCTCAGGAACTTAGGACCTGTCGTGAGAGAGCGGCTGCTTCACCAATTCTTCGACGAATTTCAATAGATCATCTTTCCCCATGCCATTGTCTGCAGAGGTGACGAAGATGTTTGGGAGAGCGACAAAGTATTCGAGCAATTTTTCTTTGTAAACATTCAGATTGTTTTCTAAGCCACCGGGCTTCATCTTATCTGCCTTGGTAAACACCAATGCAAATGGAATCTCCCACTCGCCCATCTGCACAATAAAATCAATGTCTATTTTCTGAGGAGTGTGTCGACTGTCGATGAGAATGAACGTGCAATATAAATTCTCACGCTTTTCGAGATAATCAACGATAAATTCTTGCCACGTTTCACGCGACGATTTAGACACCTTCGCATAGCCATATCCTGGCAAATCGACCAAGTACCAAGGGCGCTTGGCTGCATTAATAATAAAGTGATTAATGGTCTGCGTCTTTCCCGGGCGCCCCGATGTTTTAGCCAACCCTTTCTTGTTGACCAAACGATTGATCAAACTGCTCTTGCCCACATTGCTTCGCCCAATAAAGGCCACTTCTGGGAATGTTGGATTAGGGCACTTCGACCAATCCGTTGATGACTTTACAAATTCCGCAGAGATGATCATAGGGTTCGGAGTTCGGGGTTCGGAGTTCAGAGTTCGGGGTTCGGAGTTCGGAGTTCGGGGTTCGGGGTTCAGAGTTTGGGGAATTCAGCGTTCAAACTTCAAACATCAGCCTTCAAACTTCAGCCTTCAAACTTGCGAAGCCACGCTTCGAGGATGGCGTTGAATTGAGTGGGATGTTCCATCATGGGCGCATGACCACATTCATCAATCCAATACAACGTAGCATTTGGCAACAACGTGTTGAACTCTTCCGCTACTTCAGGTGGCGTGATGGTATCATTTTTTCCCCAAATCAAACACGCCGGCATATGCATGTTGGGCAGGTCTTTCGCCATGTTATGACGAATGGCGCTTTTTGCTAAAGCTAAAATGCGCAATACACGATTGCGATCATTCACTACTTCAAAACATTCATCCACCAATTCATCTGTGGCGTGCTTCGGATCATAAAAAGTCACCGCCACTTTTTTACGAATGAATTCTTTGTCTTCACGTCGAGGGAAAGAAGAACCAAAAGCATTTTCATATAAACCACTAGACGCCGTGAGAATGAGCGTATTCACGCGCTCAGGATTTCGCTTGGTATATACCAGAGCTACGTGACCACCGAGCGAATTGCCCAATAGATTCACCTTATCAAACTTCTTGAAATTGACAAACTCTTCAAGGAATTCCGCGATGCTTTTCACCCCTGTACTCAGCACAGGCATGCTATAAAGTGGCAACATCGGAATCAGTACCGTATAATTTTTTGAAAAATGATCAACCACTTCACGAAAGTTGCTCAATGCTCCAAAGAGCCCGTGCAACAAGATAAGCGGCTTACCCTCACCTTCTTGAATATAGCGAAACTGTCCTTCTTCTCTTAATTGATAATCCATAAGCTGCGTAATAACGACATCTGCGAATGTAACTAAAAAAAGACGCGCTTCACAAATCCCACTCGAGAGTATTCAGCACACATCTCCCACTTTTTACCACCACTGCATTCTAATTCAAAATCACCCTCTAATCCGCATATAATAAGCGTTTCAGACAACCTAGCGCTAAACTTACAAACATTGACTTATTAACAAAAACACAAAATTCGATGTTTTGTGGTAAAAAGTGGGAAAAATGGGGTATTTTCGTGCCGTCCTAGACCGACGCGACACTATGCTCAATCTATTAGGAGAACATATCTGTAAAGTGGATAACAAGGGGCGAATGCTCTTTCCATCCAAGCTGCGTAAGCAGTTGGAGGAGGTTATCCATCATGGATTGGTGCTCAATCGCGACATCTATTCTAACTGTCTAGTGCTTTATCCAAAACCCGAATGGGATCGTATTCAACAAGATTTTTCTCGCTTGAATCGATACAACAGAAACCACCTCGAATTCATGAGAAGGTTTTTAAACGGAGCTACTCCGCTAGAGCTGGATAACGTCGGACGTCTTTCGCTTCCATCACACTTGCTTGACTATGCTGGCATCGACCTCAAGAAGAGCAATGAGTTGGTGGTGATCGGTGCATTGGAAAAGATGGAGATCTGGAGTTCGGCCAACCACAACAAAATGGTGACCGACAACCAAAGCGACTTTGCCGCTCTTGCTGAGCAAGTGCAGCGCGACCTCGGACAACTGTAGTGATTAACCAAAGGCAATGAAGACTACTTCGGCGCCACTTGCATAACCAACGCTCATCAACCGTGACAAATTACCACCAACCCGTGTTGTTACACGCATCGGTCGATGGGCTCAACATCAAGCCCGACGGGGTTTACGTGGATGTAACCTTCGGTGGAGGAGGCCATTCACGCGAAATTTTGAAAAGACTGGGACCTCAAGGAAAACTGATTGCCTTTGATCAAGATCCCGATGCACAAGCCAATCGCATCGATGATCCGCGATTCACATTGGTCGATCAGAATTTCCAATTCATGAAAAATTGGGTTCGCCTCGCAGGCCACAAACAAGTAGATGGAATCCTCGCCGACCTCGGTGTAAGCAGCCATCAATTTGACTCAGACCAACGCGGCTTCTCTATCAGATACAATGCTCCGCTTGATATGCGCATGGATCAGCAACGTAAAAAAACGGCCGCCGATATCATCAATCAATACGAAGACACTGCCCTGATGCGCATTCTCAGAATGTATGGAGAAATCGATAACCCACACAAAGTAGCACGCACCATCATTCTCAATCGTCCTCTGCACACCAGTGGCGAATTGATGGATGCTCTTCTTCCTTATACCCAAAAAGGAAAAGAGCACAAGTTCTACGCTCAAGTATTTCAAGCCTTGCGCATCGAAGTGAATGAAGAACTCGAAGTACTCCAATCCTTTCTCAAGCAGGCTGCAGAAATACTCAAGCCCGACGGTAGACTCTCGGTTATCAGCTACCACAGCTTAGAAGACCGCATTGTCAAAGATTTCATGAAGACTGGAAACTTCGAGGGGACGCCCGAAAAAGACTTCTTCGGCAACCTGCTCCGTCCGATGGCACCGCTGCAAAGCAAACCCATCATACCTACCGAAGAAGAGATACAAGAAAATACACGAGCACGCAGTGCCAAACTCCGTGTTGCAACCAAGTTGTAACGCCGCATATAAAAGACCCTTCAGCAGCCTACATCCTGCTGATTGAATTGTGAAGAAATGAACACATTTAGAGTACCTGATCAACCCGCTGAAGAAGTGACCCCACAAGTGGTTGTGGAGACACCAGCCGCTGCGGCTGCACCGGAGACGCCTGCCCGCAAATCGGGCAAGGTGGCCAAGTCGGTACGCACTGTACTCAGTGGAGAATTTCTCACCCGCGAAAGCCTGATCAATCACCTTCCATTCATCGGCTTTGTCACCATTCTTTTCATCATCAACATCGCGTTGATGTACTACTTCGAAAACACCCACCGCGAGATTGTTCGACAACAAAATCGCATGAAAGAAATTCGTTCAGAATACAACACCACTTTATCGACACTAGAAACGCGCAAGCAGCAAAGCAGCGTGGCACGCGACATTGAAGCGCTTGGATTGAAAGAACTCCGCACGCCTCCACAATTCATCGAAGTAGAACCAGAATTTTTCGAGGAGGAAGGAGAATGAGCGAACAACTAGCACGCGACGTTTCAAAAAAAGCCTACGGTATCGCTATGATCCTAGGCATTATCGCCCTCGCCATCTTTGGAAAAGTTATTTGGCTTCAAGCTTTCCCGGATGAAAATGCCATCAACCTCGGCGAAAGCAAAGCCGTGCGTGTAGCCGAAATAATGCCTTCACGTGGACAGATTCTTTCGAGCGATGGAAGCCTTCTCGCTACCAGCGTACCTGAATATGAAATCCGCTGGGATAGCAAAGCGAAATATGATAAAGAAGAATATCGTGCAAAAATCGATTCGCTCTGTCGTGCTTTCGCCAATCTTCTCGGCGACAAAACATCTGGCGAATACAAAAAGCTTTTTGCGAATGCACGCGCCAATGGGGATCGCTATAAAAAGATCACCGATCATGTAGATTACAATCAACTTCAAGAGATAAAAAAATTCCCATTCATTCGTCAAGGACGCGTGAAGAGTGGTTTTGTCTTCGTAGAAAAAAGTAAACGCAAAAAACCATTTGGTGCCCTTGCTGCGCGTACTATCGGACTGAATCGCGATGAAAAACAAGTAGGTCTCGAGCTTGCATACGATGAAGTGCTTTCCGGTAAAAAAGGAAGACAAATTCAAGAGAAAATGGCCGGTGGTGAATGGCGCCCGATGAGCGACGAGTTTGTGGAAGAACCACAACCGGGCATGGACATCGTAGCCACCATCGACGTGCATTTGCAAGACGTGGCAGATGCAGCATTGCGTCGTCAATTGACCGCCAATGCAGCCGAATGGGGATGTGCCATTCTCATGGAAGTGAAAACAGGCTACATCCGTGCTATTGCCAATCTTAGTTTGAACAAAACAACAGGCACGTATGATGAGAACCTCAACTTAGCCATTGCGCAAGGTATCGAGCCCGGATCAACGTTCAAACTCGCTAGCCTCATGGCCTGCTTAGACGAAGGGTTAATCGATTTGACCGACCTTGTTGAAACAGGCAATGGTTCTGCCACTTTCTATGGAAAAACCATGACCGACTCCAACTTCGATACCGGTGGTCATGGCACCATTACAGCAGAAGAAGTATTTGAAAAATCATCCAATGTGGGAACAGCGCTTTTGGTGAAAAAAGCATTCGACAAAAACCCGCAAAAATTCTTAGATAAACTCAACGGCTTCGGATTGGGCAAACCATTAGGTGTAGAAATCGCTGGAGAATTCAAACCCAAACTCTATGACACCACCAAAGAAAAAGGTTGGTCTGGATTGAGTTTGACGAACATGGCAATCGGTTACGAAACTCAGTTTTCTCCGCTACAAATTCTTGCGCTCTACAATGCCATTGCCAATGACGGCAAGCTTGTTCGCCCGCTCTTCGTGCAAGAGATCCGGAAAAATGGACGCACTATCGAACAGAAGAAACCTGTGGTATTGAATGAATCCATTTGCAAAAAATCCACACTTGCCAAAGTCAAAAAAATGATGGAAGGCGTGATGGAAAAAGGAGGAACTGCTGAAACAGTTTTCGCAAAATCCAATTACAAAGTGGCCGGTAAAACAGGCACCGCTTGGGTGAATGATGGCGGTGGTTATGTAGAACATCAGTACCGCGGTTCATTCGTTGGCTACTTCCCTGCGGAATCTCCGCGCTATTCATGCATCGTAGTCGTGCACAATCCTACTATAGGTGGATACTACGGTAGTGCAGTAGCAGCGCCGGTATTCAAAGAACTCGCCGATAAAATTTACTCCACAGAACTCGAATTCCATGGCGCACCCATGGCAGTGGACTCACTCACCCTCGCCAATAAAATGATGCCGATATCGAAGAGTGGTTCTGCGAAAGAATTGTTCACCGTTTTCAAAACATTGAACATCCCGACCAATGGTGATAATAGCGGTGACTGGTTGACAACAGCCACCAATAAAAATGACGTGAGTTTGACGCAACGCGGTACCACACCGGGCACCGTGCCCAATGTTGTAGGTATGGGCTTGCAAGACGCGCTTTATCTGCTCGAACTCGAAGGCATGATCGTGAAAGTGATCGGCATAGGCACTGTGAAATCACAATCTATTCCTGCCGGCGCATCATCCAAAAACAGCAAATACATAACCATCGAATTATCGTGAAGCTGCTCAAAGACATATTATATCGTGCCCGCATCACTGATGTTTTTGGCTCAACAAACACAGCAGTAGAGCACATCACGATGGACTCACGTGTCGTGAAGCCATTCAGCTTGTTCGTTGCTGTGCGCGGAGTGACGAGTGACGGGCATAAGTTTATCGACATCGCCATCAAGGCCGGTGCGGTAGCCATCGTGTGTGAAGCCATTCCCGAACAACCACTCGAACACATTACGTACATTCAAGTAAGCAACTCAGCAGAGGCCCTTGGATACATTGCCGCCAACTACTACGACAATCCTTCAGAGAAAATAAAAATCGTAGCGGTGACCGGAACAAACGGTAAAACCACCACGGCCACTTTGCTTTTCAATCTCAGCAGAAAGCTCGGATTCAAAACCGGGCTGCTTTCTACTGTAGTCAACAAAATCAACGACAAAGACATACCCGCATCACATACTACACCCGATGCCATCAGCCTGCAACGGATGTTGAGCGAGATGGTGGAAAGCGGATGCAAATACTGTTTTATGGAGGCATCGTCGCACGCGCTTCATCAACATCGTCTTACGGGGACACAACTCACCGGAGGTCTTTTCACGAATATCACACACGATCACCTCGACTATCACAAAACATTCAATGAATACATCAAAGCGAAAAAAATTCTCTTTGACATGTTGCCATCGAATGCATTCGCATTGATCAACAATGATGATCGCCATAGCGAAGTGATGGTGCAAAACTGCAAGGCGAAAGTGAAAACGTACGCTTTGCAAACAATGGCTGATTTCAAATGCAAAGTGATTGAAAACGGATTCGGCGGATTGCATTTAAATATTGATGCACAAGACTTATTCACTCGACTAATCGGTGGATTCAACGCCTACAATATTCTCGGTGTTTACGCATCAGCCGTGGAACTCGGCTGGGACAAACTCGAGGTGCTCACCGCCATTTCATTACTCGAAGCACCCGCAGGCCGATTCCAATATTTCACCAATAATCAAGGCATCACTGCCGTAGTTGACTACGCGCACACGCCCGATGCATTGGTCAACGTACTATCTACCATCGAAGACATCCGAAGCGGCAACGAGCAAGTAATCACCATTGTAGGATGCGGTGGAGATCGTGACCGTGAAAAACGTCCGGTGATGGCGCGCATTTCTGCCGAACGCAGCGACCGTATCATCATCACCAGCGACAATCCGCGCAGTGAAGATCCTGATGCCATTATCCAAGAAATGAAAGCTGGATTGGATCCCATGCTCATGAAAAAAACATTGAGCATTACCGATCGTCGCGAAGCTATTCGCACCGCTTGCTCATTGGCCCAACCTGGCGACATCATTTTGATTGCTGGAAAAGGCCATGAAAATTATCAAGAGATCGCTGGTGTGAAACACCCTTTCAACGATTTCGAAATCGCTAAAGAAACCTTACTCCTCTAACCGCATGCTCTACCATCTTTTCACCTATCTCGACAAGCACTACGACATCGCCGGAGCAGGCTTGTTTCAGTACATCAGCTTTCGCGCAGCGTTGAGCATTATCCTGTCATTGACTATTAGCATGGTCTTCGGGAAAAGGCTCATCACTTGGTTGCGACGCAAGCAAGTAGGTGAAACCATTCGCGATCTCGGACTCGAAGGTCAAATGGAAAAATCAGGAACACCCACCATGGGAGGCTTGATCATTCTCGCCGCAATCATGATCCCTGTATTGCTCTTTGCTAGACTCACGAACATCTATATTCTCACCATGATCATCGCCACCATTTGGCTCGGTTTCATTGGCTTTTTGGATGACTATATCAAAGTATTTAAGAAAGACAAAAAAGGACTTGCTGGCACTTCAAAAATCATTGGTCAAGTTGGGGTGGGTGTCATCGTAGCGAGCATGCTTTACTGGAATGAAAACGTAATGATCAAGGTAAAGCAGTCAGACGCTCCTATGCATTTTCTTTCCGTAACAGATGCAGAAGATCAAGACCAATGGTCCGAAGAAAAATCATTGAAGACCACCATTCCTTTTATTAAAGGCAATGAGTTTGACTACGCATGGTTGATGCCAGATAGCTGGGAAACACCTGTGACGCTTTTCATTCTATTCACCATCATCGTCGTAATCATTGTGACAGCTGTATCCAATGGAGCCAATATAACAGATGGCATTGACGGACTAGCCACGGGCACATCCGCCATCATCGGAGTCACTTTGGCCGTGCTCGCGTACGTTTCCGGTAACTACATATTTGCGGACTACCTCAACATCATGTACATCCCGTACAGTGGTGAGTTAACCATATTCATCGCTGCATTTGTAGGCGCGTGCATTGGGTTTTTGTGGTACAATTCATATCCCGCTCAAGTATTTATGGGCGACACCGGAAGTCTCGCTCTTGGCGGCATCATCGCCACGTTTGCTATTGCCATTCGCAAAGAACTTTTGATCCCTGTATTGTGCGGCATCTTCCTCATTGAAAATCTATCGGTGATGATTCAAGTGTCGTATTTCAAATACACCAAGAAGAAATACGGTGAAGGTCGACGCATCTTTTTGATGTCCCCATTGCACCATCACTATCAGAAAAAAGGTATGCACGAATCCAAAATCGTATCGCGCTTTTGGATCATCGGCATCATGCTCGCCG
>JBMOFW010000084.1:0-11261 GCA_049318685.1 Flavobacteriales bacterium | reverse complement strand
TTACATTTTTCTTAATGTGTATTACGGCCTTAGACTGAGCAAGGGCTTGCGCACCGGAAATAACAATAAAGAGCGCTGCAACAAGCAATCGGAAGAAAGAACTATACATCGTGTGGTTCGTTTATACAACGCTAAGATAAACTCATGTGGGCCAAAACACGTGTTAAGACCTCTAAAAGAGTGTTAAGGAGCGTCTTCTTTAAAGAAATTAATGAATCGTAAAGGAATGAGATGTACATCTTTGTAATAAAAATGGACAATGTCTTGGTATGAATAGCCTAAAGAAGCCATGCGCATGGCCCCTTCCTGACAAAGCCCGACGCCATGCCCGAAGCCTTGTCCAATAAAAGTGATGTTAGGTCCGAATTGGTGTACAGTGAAGAATGCGCTCTTTAATTTAAAATCTTGTCGAATCACTTTTGTAGGTATTTTCAACGTGGAGTCAACAAAGTATTCTTGCTTTTCTCCAGGAAAATAAGACATCGGCGAAAGATGTGTGGTATCGTCAAGGGGTACTCTTTTTGAAGAAAGATAATTTGTCCATTGTTCTGCTGGAACTGATTTTTCCCAATTGCTGTTGGGCATGACCAAACAAAATGTATCACGAACGCCCACACAATAGGAAAGTGGTTTACTCCAAACGTTTTCGGCATTCACGGTATGCCCGCCGCAATTGGAGTGAAATGCCGCGGTGATTAAATCAATATTCTGATCTACAATTACAATATCCTCTGTTTGCTCTGTAGCAACTGTGACTAGAGGTTCATGGCGTGGACGACCGTGATAAACTTGACAATGAGTGCCATCACAGACATTAAACCCTTCGACTTCATGACGACGCAAATTGGCACAAACATATGTTCGGCTGATAATAGCTTGCACCTTGTAGTACTCAATGTCATGTTTGCTCCCGCCCTCAGCCTCGATTACACCAGGCACATAGCGTTCTAGATCGAGTTGATTAACCAATTGCAAACGACCGGAAACAGGAATTCCAATGATATCTCCTTCATAAACACGTGACGTGGCTTTTTGACCAACTGGAGTCAATTTATATTCGGCAAAGCCATTTGAGCGAAGGGTAATTTTTTTCTTTGAGGTCAGGGTTCTACCACCAAAAACGATGCTTACCGTTGCACCGGGTGCACTTATATCGGCATGTTGTCCTGACTTTAGCGTGCCAACCAATTCATCGTCTGCATATACAGTAATTTCACCTTTTTGCAAATCAAGACCGCATCTCGTAAAGATCTTACCATTAAACAAGCCCACATTAACAGTCTTGTATGCCCAAGCTGTGGAGGTCAACAATAGAATAAATAGGAGTGCGCTGATTTTTCTCACGTCACGAAATTATAGTCGGACAACGCTTGTTTAATCGACTATATTTCAAGTTTTCAACACCACTTTGGCAGTTCTTTCTGATGCGCCTTCACCTCCCAGTGCCCTGTATAGGTCTGCATAGTCTTGTTGCAAAACATGACTGCGATCGGTTTCGGCCAATAGATTTTTCAATTCTTTGGTAATATTATTCGAGGTCAAGTCGTCTTGAATCAACTCCAACACGGCTGGTCGATCTAGGATTAAATTAACCAAAGAAATGTATTTGATTTTAACTAAACGCTTTGCAATTACATAAGAGACCTTGTTGGCTCTGTAACACACTACTTGAGGCAATTTCAAAAGACCTGCTTCTAAAGTAGCTGTGCCGCTTGTGATCATTCCCGCTCTGGCTTTCTTCAATAAATCATACGTTTTGCCAAAAACCAATTCAGCACGATGATCTCCAATAATGGGTTCATAGAAGGAACGATCTTGACCAGGCGCACCGGCAATCATGATCTTATATTGGGGAAATTGATCGGCAGCTTCCAACATCACCGGAAGCATTCGTGTAATTTCTTGCTTGCGACTGCCAGGAAGCAACACAATCATTTCTTCTTTATCATTGACAGAAGAATCTTTGGCAATTTCATCCAACAACGGATGGCCGACGAAATGAACAGGATAGTTGTGCTTTTTATAAAATTCAACTTCAAACGGAAGCACGACACACATGTCGTCAATGGAGCGTTTGATCTTGTGAATGCGGTTTTCTTTCCATGCCCAGATTTGCGGTGAAATATAATAAACCACGCGAATGCCCTGTTGCTTCGCCCATTCGGCGATACGCAAATTGAATCCAGGATAATCGATCAATACCAACACATCCGGTTTGTATTCGAGAATGTCTTTTTTACAAAAATCAATGTTTCGAAGAATCGTGCGAATATTGAAAAGGACTTCAATAAAGCCCATGAATGCCAAGTCGCGGTAGTGTTTAATCAGATTAGCTCCTTCGAGTTGCATCAATTCGCCACCCCAACAACGAATGTCGGTCTCTGTCGATTGCCTGCGTATGGCGCGAATTAAATTCGATCCATGCAAATCTCCAGATGCCTCGCCGGCAATCATATATATTTTCATCTTAATAGAGATAGATGACAATTGGAACGGCCAATATTACAATGCCCAAAATACCCTTGCTCAAGTTGAGCCAATTGTATTTCATAAATAAAAAGAACAAAAGGACATCGAATAAAAAGCTGATGGTTACAATGCGATCGGTATAATAGCTTGTGCCGAGAAATACATCTTTGTAGAAATAGCCAAATGATACATCATTGACCATGGCCCAAAAGAACCCGAAAAGCCCAAATCCAATTAGTGTTCCAAGAACGCCAACAATCAGTCCAATCCAGAATTTATCAAATTTATCTTTCATCATAATGTCCATTGTTGAAGGTGAGAAATGGCATGATATGCCGTGAGATCGTACTGAACGGGCACAACAGAGACATAATTGTGGTGCAGCGCAAACTCATCCGTATCTTCTCCCTTATCAATTGTTTTAAACTCGCCCAACATCCAATAATAGGAGCGTCCTGCCGGATCTTGTCGATGGTCAAAATTATCTTCCCAAAAGGCTTTGGCTTGGCGACACACCTTGATGCCTTTGATTTCATCCGGACTTCCTTTAGGAATATTCACATTGAGACAAATGCCTTCAGGTAGTCCACCTTCATTCAATACTTGTTGCGCAATTTTAGTCGCGACACGTTGAGAAACCCGAAAATCCGCATCATGACTATGATCTAGCAACGAAAACCCAATGGAAGGAATTCCTTCAACCGCCCCTTCCACGGCAGCCGACATGGTGCCGGAATAGATGACGTTTATAGAAGAATTCGACCCGTGATTGATACCACTCACCAACAAATCAGGTTTTCGATCAAGTACGCGGGCTATAGCCAGTTTGACGCAATCCACAGGTGTTCCACTTGCGGTGAAAGCTTTGACATTATCAAAAATATGTTCTTCTTGAATGCGCAGGATTCCATTGATCGTCACGGCATGCCCCATGCCACTTTGTGGGCTGTCGGGTGCCACCACTACCACATCACCGAGAGGTAACATAGCTTCTACCAAGCTCTTGATTCCTTTTGAATAAATACTATCATCATTGGTGACCAATATCAGTGGGCGGGGTTGACTCATGGAGCAAATATAAGTTAGTAAGGCCGGACCTGTTTGAGATAGAGCTGACCATTTTGATCAAATTTGAACTCAATATCCAAGGCATAATCTGTGAAAGAGCCCTTTCTATCCCAACTGGTGTTCCAATAAAAATGTGTTTTCACCAATTCCAACGCTTCATATAGTTGAGCGTACTGGTCTTGATTCAAAATGGGTTCGTTTGGGGAGAGCGAACTAAACGTGATAAATTCTTCGCTGACACGAGCATTCGAGCCGCCGAAATTGACCGTATTTATCAAGATGACTTGCTCGGCTATAATCCCTTCAGGTGGCGATACTACGTCGATATCGCCTTTTTGAAGATTGATTGTAAATCCAGTAAATTCTGATCGATAGAGGTGCGCTGTAATGGCCACTCCATTGACCATTTCATCGGGAAAACTGCGATGCACCAACACGGCCATGCGCACATCACGATGATCGATGGAGTGGACTTCGCGTTCCGTAAAAGCGCCATAATTCCAAGCACCAGCCCACACATCCAATATGGCTTTTTCAATAGTTTTGGCCGTATCATTCAAAATGGCGGTTTTACTGTTGTAAAGTCCTGCACCGCTAAATCCGGCGATGTCTTCGGCATTGGAAGAGCTTCGAAATCGAAAATGATCACCAGCGTTCTGCGCAATTATTAGCGCTTTTACTTCGCTAACTAAATTCGCTTCTGGGGCAGTTGATTTTATTTTTTGGCGAATAGATTTTAGTGATTTTTTTAATGCCTTGCCATTTGTCAAGGTCGATGGATCTGTGAGCAAATGCTCAATCAATGCTCGCGCACCGCTGCGGTCCAGATGTTTTTTGTAATAAGAAAAAGGAATAACAAAAGCTCCTTCAGGCGTAACAAAGGTCCTGCTATTTCGACGTCCTACTTTGGCCAATTCTCCAAATGCGGAGGCTTTATTGCCAGCAAATCGACTGTCTTTGATACTTATTTGCTTTATTGGAAACAGCCCAACCACTTCATCATCGAACTTTAGATCTGTTTTTTCTTTTAATACAAGGCTGGATAGGTGTGATTTCCACTCATTTTCATCTATGATTCTAAAAGATACACTGTCCGCAGTTGTTTTAATTTGAATGGGCTGACCGTCATATTGTTTTTTATTTTCACTGTCCCAAATATGGCGCATCATGCACGCCGGAATCTGACGGTGTTTGGATAAAACGTGAATATGTGATAAAGGCGATTGAGGTACGTCGGTAATTATGCCGGCACATGGCGGAATAAACAGGGGAGTGCCATGAATAACTAAAATGTCGGTTGGTAATACCTCGTCAAACGTCTTATCAAGCGAGTCTACATAAATCAATCTTCCGATCGCTTCAGCGGGATAGAGCAATTGATACTGTTGCTGTTTAAAGAGTTCTGTTGTGCCGATTTGGGGCAATGTCAATTGTTTATCCTCATATAAACCGAATAAATAGTCGGTGGCATTCAATATTTTCAATTTATGGCCCGCATAAAAATTGGCTTGGACGGCATGAAAAATCAAATCAAACTGTTCGGGATCATATACACTGCTGCTTGTGAACTCAAGTGTATAGACATCTTGATCTTCATAATAACATAAAGTGCTTAAAATGAATTGTTGGAGTGGATTGGTTTTATAATTCGTGGTATTGAAATAGGAAAGGTCGCTCCAATACCCAAGTTGATCTTTGCAGAATGAAAAATGATATTCATACAATTGAGATTGCATGAAGTAAACCTTTTTTGTGTTTACATCATAGACTACTTTCACGGCTTCTACGCGGTTAAACTTATCTGAAAGGGGATCTCCGGCTAGCGCTTTAAATTGAGCGGAGTTGTCTATTTTTTCTACGAAATGAATCAAACCAAGTGAGTCTGTTCCACTCGGTGTACCTTCGCTTTGAAGCATGCTGCAGCTCGAAATCCAAAAGGAAATGGCCGCAATAAGCGTCACACAGAAATATAGTTTAAATGTTCTGAACAACAGTGGGGCTTTTTTTGAAAATGAAAAATAAAGACACAAAGGCTAAAATCATTAATACAGACATCCACCATAAAACGTCCATCACACCAAAAATCCCAACGCCTAGATGCAAAATAGCGAATGGAAAAGCAAGCACACGCAGCCAAAGTTTGTTTCTTCGATATCCGCGATACGCCAAGATGGGAGTAACCACTATGGATGCAAAGAAAAAAAATGCAACAACGATTATCAATAATTCAGTGAGTCCGTCTGATTGGGCATGGCCTATGGTCAGTGTAAATATGCGCATTTCACAAAGGAAATGATTTTTCATGGTTCTTGTTTGGTGAAGTTTTTCATCTTTGCCTAAATCTTTACACATGAACGCATTCGTAGTCGGCGGTGTTCGCACCGCCATTGGAAATTTTGGAGGTTCTCTTGCGCCAGTCAGAGCTGATGATTTGGCGGCTATTGTCATCAAAGAATTGATGGCCAAATTCAATACTGTAGATCCCGCTTTACTCTCTGACGTAATTATGGGATGCGCGAATCAAGCGGGTGAAGATAACCGCAACGTAGCTAGAATGGCATTGCTTCTTGCAGGATTGCCCATCACAGTGCCCGGTGTGACACTCAATCGTTTGTGCGCTTCAGGAATGAATGCAGTGGCGTCTGCAGCTCGAGGACTTCATTGTGGTGAAGGCGAATTGTATATCGCCGGCGGTGTTGAAAGCATGACAAGAGGACCATGGGTAATTTCCAAAACGTCCTCGGCCTTTGGTCGCGATGCCCAAATGTTTGATTCTAGTTTTGGTTGGCGTTTTGTTCACCCCAAAATGAAAGAGATGTATGGTGTTGAAGCCATGGGGGAGACCGCTGAGAATCTCGCTGAGATGTTTAATATTTCTCGTGATGCACAAGATCAGTATGCTTTATGGTCGCAGCAAAAAGCAGCGAAAGCGGCTAGTTCCGGCCGACATGCAGAAGAAATCATATCTGTATCGATTCCACAAAAGAAGGGCGATCCAATTGTATTTAATACAGATGAGTTTGTAAAACCGAAAAGCAGTTTAGAAACGCTTGGTGGCTTGAAGGCCGCATTCCGCAAGGAGGGAACGGTTACCGCCGGGAATGCTTCAGGGTTGAACGATGGTGCTGCTGCATTGCTTCTGGCCAGTGAGGATGGATTGAAAAACAATCAATTGACTCCTATGGCAAGGGTAATATCCAGTGCGGTTACAGGTTGTGAACCACGAATCATGGGCATAGGTCCTGTGGAAGCTTCAAAATTGGCGTTGAAACGTGCCGGTTTGACATTGGATCAAATGGATCTTCTTGAGCTGAATGAAGCCTTCGCTGCTCAGGTCTTGGCTTGTACGCGCAATCTTGGTTTGGAAGACAATGATCCCCGAATCAATATAAATGGTGGTGCCATTGCATTAGGTCACCCACTTGGCATGAGTGGTGCACGTTTGGTTCAAACGGCCGCTATAGAATTGCAAAAATCGAATAAAAAATATGCCCTTTGTACCATGTGTATTGGCGTAGGACAAGGGTATGCCGTAATCCTTGAACGCGTTTAAATTATGGCGAATGTCTTCGAATTCAATGGATTTGTGCCCGTCGTAGACGAGACATCATTTGTGCATCCCAATGCAACAGTCACTGGCAATGTGATTATTGGGAAAAAAGTGTATATCGGTCCAGGAGCGGCGATTCGTGGCGATTGGGGACAGATCATTATCAAAGATGGTTGCAATGTGCAGGAAAACTGCACCATTCATATGTTTCCTGGTGTGACGGTAGTGCTCGAAGAGAATGCCCATATCGGTCATGGCGCAATTATTCATGGTGCACATATCGGAAAGGATGTTATGGTTGGAATGAATGCAGTTGTGATGGATAGGGTAGAAGTGGGCGATGGGTCTATCATTGGTTCTTTGGCTTTTGTTGCTGCAGATTCCGTCATTCCCCCGCGAAGTGTGGTAGTGGGTAGTCCGGCCAAGGTGGTCAAGGAAGTAAGCGACAAGATGCTGGAATGGAAAAAAGAAGGGACACTACTTTATCAACAACTTCCAGCCGATTGTTTTGCTACATTGCGTCCATGTGAACCTTTACGAGAGATTCCGGCCGATCGAAAGGTTCAAGATTCAAACTATAAAACCTGGAAAGAATCGAAGCAGTAGCTTATGTCAACAGAAAAACACGCCAAGCCTTTTCGTTTCAAACAGTTCGAAGTCCATCAGACGCGAAGTGCTATGCGAGTAGGAACGGATGGTGTGTTGCTCGGGGCCTGGGTGAATGTTGAAGATAGAAAACACATTCTCGATGTGGGATCTGGCACAGGGGTCATTGCGCTAATCTGCGCACAGAGAAATGTCTCTGCATTGATTGATGCCATCGAAATTGATGAGGGTAGCGCAGAAGATGCACGGCAGAATTTTTCGATTTCACCTTGGAACGATCGTTTGAAATTATACGAAGGCGATTTTCTAAAAATATCTAGTGGAGATAAATTTGACTTAATCATATCCAATCCGCCCTATTTCTCTCAAAGTTTGAGACCTATTAACCCCAGCCGTAACGCAGCTCGGCACGACGATTCTCTACCTGCTGAAGCGTTTATGCAGAAAGCGAAACGGTTGTTAGTGCCTGAAGGACGCATTGCACTTATTTTTCCAAAAGATCAACTATCACGATGGATCAAAGCCGGCGGAGATCAGGGGGTTTATCCGAAACGTATTTGCCATGTATTCACACTGGCCTACAAGGATGCCACTCGTGTAATGGTTGAATTTGAAAAATCAGAGGAAATGGAGCCAGAAATGGAATCTTTGCTCATTGAAAAACATCCGGGTGAGTTTTCAGAAGCGTATAAAATGCTAACACAGGCTTTATACACCAAATGGTAATTATCCGCCGATAACGCGACGAAGATTCTCGACAGCGCTATCCCAAAGCATCTGTGTTTCTTCCTCCTCACCAGGTTCACAAAAATCTGTGACCAACAAAGCGACGTCGCCTGTCATATCATCGATTTTAATGCGTATTTCAAAATAGGTTTTTTCTTTTCCTTCATCCAACCAATGAAATTTTACGGATTGATTTTTTTTGGTTGAAACCAATTCTGCTTTGCGCTCTTCGCCTTCCCAATGAAAGGTAAAAACGTCGCCGCGGATATTCACTTCATCAGCAAACCACTCTTCCATACCACTTGGAGTGGAAATGCAATTGTAGAGGATATGATCTGAAGCGTGAATTATATATTCGAAATCCAATTTGTTCTTGTCCATAAAAATGACCTGTTGTGTTAGGTAGTTTGCAATTTTAGGGGTTAATCGCCATGATTCCAACGAAACGCGCCTTAAAAGTGCTGAATGTTGAAAAACTGTCGATTAAATATGGATTTTGAAAAAAATGAATTTCTTTTTTACTGGGCTTTTGAGAAATAGAAAAAACACTATATTTGCGCCCGCTTAACAAAAAACGGCGGGGTAGCTCAGCTGGTTAGAGCGCATGATTCATAATCATGAGGTCGGGGGTTCAAGCCCCCCCCCCGCTACAAGTCAAGAAACCTTCTCAATTGGGAAGGTTTTTTTGTTTTCAGACCAAATGGAAACGGCTCGTATCCACTTTGAAGCAAGCCGTCATGTATTGATTATTCGATAAAAGGCTTGTCTTATATTCGTTGCATGTCCCGACTGGCAATCCTTTTACTCAGTTTAATTATCGTTTCATCGCTATTGGATTCTTGCCAACATGAATCACGGCAATATGCCGTTGGTTTTTATTATTGGAAAACGCAGGTCATCTTAAATTCAATTGAACGTTCGGCGATGGATTCTATACAAACCGGACCCATGGCAGTGCGCTATTTTGATTTGGACATTGACACGCGATCGGGTCTCGTGAGCCCGATTGCTCCTGTGAGTTTCGACTCAGTTCATTGTTTGAAAATCGCAGAACCAGTTATATTTATAAAAAATCGGATTTTCCATGAACGCACTGATTCAGCTATTGCCATGTGGGCGGTGCAAACCACGGCATTGATTCGAAAGATCAATATAGACAATGGAATAGTGGAGAATAAAGTCATTCAACTCGATTGTGATTGGACGGTATCAACGCGTGATGCTTTTTTCTTTTTTATAGAAAAAATGAAACAGGCCAATCCAAGAGTAGAGATTATTTCTACGGTGCGATTGCATCAAATTAAATTTAAAGATACCATGGGTGTTCCTCCAGTGAATCGAGCCGTGCTCATGTATTACAATATGGGGAAAATTGAGTGTGGGCAAGGCAATTCAATTTTAGACAACAGTATTGGGGAAACCTACTTGGGAAATTTAAAATCGTATCCATTGCCTTTGGATTGGGCGCTGCCCACGTTTTACTGGGCGATTCGATGTGATCAGGGGCACGTCATTTCATTGATATCGAAAACAAGTCGTGAGGAGTTGACTCCACCTTATTTTTCTCAAATAAACCCAGATCAATATCAAGTGGAACGCGATCACAATTTCAAAGGAATTTGGATTGAAAAAGGCCAAGTGTTGAAAGTTGAAGAGTCGACCATCGCTGATTTACACTTGGCGCTAAAATTGTTAGAAAAATATTCGGATGAATCCCCTCAAAAGATTTATCTATTCGATTTAGATTCCCTTAATATTGTGAAGTACAATCAATTCATTCATGAATTCAGTAAACACTAGATTGCTGGCTGTTTTGTCAGTGTTCATTTCATCTGCAATTATTATTCTTGCGTGCGCCGATGGTGACGACTACCCCAATAATCGGATAAATCAAGATGTATTTATACCCGCAAAATACCGAATACTCGGTTTTAGTTACAATGCCTACAACTGGAACTACAACGATGATATTTCCACTGCAATAAACCAAGAGAATATATCTGACTGGTATGCTTACCTGAATCAATCGATTTCTGAAGAGACACTTTTTAAAGTGGTGTATTCGGACTCGCTCAAAGACATTGAGCAGGCATTGAATGGTATAAAATCGACAGAGAAACACTACACACGCCAGTTTGCATTTTACAATTATTTGAAATTGGCTAAAAGAAGTGAGACCTATGCAAACGCTTATTACGATTGGTGGAGTGAAAATCCAAGACCAAATCAAGAACGCGATGCGTACGCATTGAACAAAGAAATTGAATCTGCTTTCTTACAAGCCAATGATGATTTTATGAAAGGGAAGTACTGGTTTCAATGGGTGCGAAACTTGTATTTTCAAAAAAAATACAATGAATCCATCGCACTTTATGACAAATACGCTGCTAAGTTTAATGGATTAACCGCTTGGCGTGCTTTAGGGTATAAAGCCGCCTCGATATACAAACAAGGTCGATTTAGTGAATCAAATCGCATGTATGCACAGCAATTGGTAAGTCGCCCAGGAGCAATCCATTCTGTTCATTTCTCCTATCATCCGCTTGAAATGGATGCCTTTCTGGAATTAGTCAACGGTGTCAAAAGTGTTCAAGAGAAGGTAGCTTTATGGATGCTGCAAGGCACATACACAGATGAAGTAGCTTCTTCAGAAGCTATCTATGCCCTTGACCCCAATAGCGAATACCTCGAATTGTTGCTTGGCAGATTACTGTCCATTGCAGACAATGGCAACGAATTTCCTCGAGAATTGGACATTCCAAGAGCAATTCGTTTATACGAGCGCATTATTTTGGAGGGAAAACGCAAAGAGGTGAATAAAATCAAAACAGGTTTGGCCTAC
>JBMOFW010000083.1:0-11427 GCA_049318685.1 Flavobacteriales bacterium | reverse complement strand
TTCGTCGGCTTCTGCGGTAGAAATGCGCTCCCCCATCGGTTTGCCATCATAGGTAATAAACGCCACTTCCAATTCGAAATCGAGTTGGCCGCTGGCCTTGAAAGTCGGTGGAGTATCGTCGCTTGGATTAACTTGTCCCATTGGGCGACGCACAGGCGTATCAGAAATAACAATGCTGGATGCACGACCATGATAGCCCACGGGCAGGTGTTTCCAGTTGGGCAACAATGCTTTTGCCGGATCGCGAAACATGGTGCCAACATTGCGGGCATGATCTTCACTTGAATAAAAATCGGTATAATCACCCACACGCACGGGCATTATCATAATTACCTCCGATTGAGGCACCAAAACTTGGCGCACATGATGTTCTCTATCACGCAAATCAGGCATATCCGAACGCAACAACTTTGAAATGCGGTTGCGCAAATCGCGTGTAGCTTTTTTACCATAACCCATTAATGGATTCAACGAGTCGCAAAGAAAATCTTCCAATTTAAAAGGTAGATTCTCCAAATAACCGAGGATATGGAGCGCCTTTAGATCGAGCACTTTGTCGCCAATGGCTACACCGACGCGGGGCAACTGGCTTTCAGTACGAAAGACCCCAAACGGTAGATTCTGAATGGGAAAATCACTTCCGGCGGGCACATCTACCCATGACTTAAGTTTTGGATCGTTGGCAGAAATTTCCATAATTCTCGCGTATTCTAATTGACCGCAAGGTATCTCAAAGATTTGAGACTATGTTTGTGTACTCCTAAAAAAGTGATCAACAGAAAATTCAAAATATGGGCGTGGTTGGTGGCCGGATTGTTGGCCTTCCATTTTCTCATGACCGTGATTTACAGCATGGATTTTTTGGTTCTTCCCCGCAGCGTTCGCGCAATGAGTCAGGCGTATACCGTTCCGTTTTTTCATCAAAACTGGAGCATGTTTGCGCCCGATGTTCCCGATCACGAATATCAATTGCAATATCGGTATCCAGAAAAGGGACAATGGTCTGGCTGGCAGGAAATCACCGAGAGTTGTGGATTTGACTACCGTGATCGCATCGAATATGTCGAACAAAGTTTATGCAGTTCCCTTGGTGCAGACGTGGCGCGCAATCTTTATTTCTCCGAAAAAAACCGCCATACCGATCGTATTGAAGAGGGAACAGCCTATAACAAAGCCCTTTTTTATGTGATTAAAATGCACAACACACATCGCCAACCGATCTTGCGCGACAGCATTCAAATTCAACTGGAGTTTCGTTTTTCGCCGAAGCCCGGTGAGTTGGGTGAAAAAATAGATGTGCTTCCATTCTCCATTTACCATTTTCCGAAAGACCATGAATAAGTTCGCAGCATGGATCGCAGGGTGGACCTCGCCGTACGCTTATCCTATAGGTCTTCGCGTATTCTCTGCATTGGTCTACTTCTGGTTTGTGCTGAGTGCTTTTTTAGTATGGGACATACGCACATTATTATGGGGACAAGAAAGCGTGATGATGCGATTCGGTATGCAAGCAGATGTGAGCCTGACGTACGCGTATTCACTTATGTTTTCACCCGAATTATTTCCGTTCGTTTTTTATCCTCACGTGATTGCCGCAGTAGTAAGCATGTTTCAATTTCGAGGCGTTTTTGTTTTTCGCATCATCACATGGTTGACCGGTATACTGCTATTCTACGCGGCGCCCAATGCGTTCAATGCAGGATTTTTATTGATGTTGCTTTTGGCATTTTACTGTATTCCAATACACACAAAAAACAACAAACCTTGGCAGCATGTATTGAATCATGCAGTGGCTTATGCAGCCATGATTCAAGTGGCCTTGGCTTATGGTTTTTCTGCCATGTATAAAATCAGCGGCGACATGTGGCTCAATGGAGACGCAGTGTATTACGCGCTCGAATTGCGCCGCTTTTCAAGTGAATGGATTTGCGGCATAACGCAATATCATGGCTTGATGAAGCTCTTGACGTGGACCGTCCTTGCTTATCAAGTCGCGTTTCCCATTTTGGTTTGGATAAAGAAAGTGAAAGCACCGCTACTTTGGCTCGGTGTCGCCATGCACTTGGTAATTGGCATCGTCATGCATCTTTGGGATTTCTCCGCAGCGATGCTCATTGCGTACGTAGCGTTTTGGAAAAAAACTTAGAGCAATTCGCCCACGATTTTTTCAACAGTATATCCTTCCGCTTCGGCCTTGTAGTTGCGCACAATACGGTGACGGAGAATAGGCACAGCTACAGCGCGCACATCTTCGATATCCGGGCTATATTTTCCGTTCAATGCAGCGTGGCATTTGGCCGCTACAATGAGGTTTTGTGAAGCGCGTGGTCCTGCTCCCCAACTGAGGAATTGATTGACCATCGGCAAAGCCATATCACCACCTGGGCGTGTTTTTGCAACGAGTTTAACTGCGTATTCAATCACATTATCCGTTACCGGCATCTTGCGAATGAGTTGTTGATAGAAAACAATTTCTTCGCCGCTAATCACTGATTGCACATCCACTTTCTGATTGGTAGTGGTACTGCGTACGATTTGCATTTCTTCTTCGAAGCTCGGATAATCTACCCAAATATTGAACATAAAACGGTCGAGCTGGGCTTCCGGTAGCGGATAGGTTCCTTCTTGTTCGATGGGGTTTTGTGTGGCCAAAACGAAGAAAGGTGCAGGCAACTCATACGTATGTCCTGCAGCAGTAACGCGACGCTCTTGCATGGCTTCAAGCAAAGCCGATTGTGTTTTTGGCGGTGTACGGTTGATCTCGTCCGCGAGAATGATATTGGCGAAAAGCGGTCCTTTGACAAATTTAAAATGACGCGACTCATCGAGGATTTCTGATCCAATGATATCGCTAGGCATCAAGTCGGGAGTGAACTGGATACGATTGAAGGTAAGTCCGAGAGATTTCGCGATGGTATTCACCAAAAGCGTTTTCGCCAAACCGGGCACACCTACCAAAAGACAGTGTCCGTTTCCGAAAATAGAAATGATGACATTTTTCACCACCTCATCTTGACCGACAATTGCCTTGCCTATTTCCTTTTGAAGTTGAGCGTATTTTCCTTTTAATGAATCGAGCGCTTCAGCGTCTGAGTTGAATCTAATCTCTGCCATAATTATTTCCCTTCACTTCTATTGAAGTGCGAATATAAGCGAATGCGATTAAGGTTTTACCTTCAACCAATTGAATTCGAAGAGGCAGGTCTGATATTCCGGTTTGATACTCACATAAGTATTGGCTATTTTGGCCCTCACCCATTTATCAGAAGCTTTTTGATTGGCTATTTCTTCGGCCATTTTTTTAAATATTTCATAATCCTGTTCCAAAGTCGCTTTGTGCGCCGGGATGCGATCATCGAGTCTGTAAATCACGTAGGCCTCAGAACCATCGCGCTTTTTAATCATCACTGGTTCGGAAACATCGCCAGGGTTCATGGACATCAAAATAAGATTTGTTTCCGCTTCGAGATCGGCGACATCGTGTTTAGAACCCGTATATGCATCGGAAACACGACCTTCTTGGTTTTTAGTTTCTTTGTCGGTGCTGTATTTGGTTGCGGCTACCGGGAAAGTCATATTGCCTTTTTTCAATTCAACAGACACCGAATCGAGTTTTACTCGCGCCAATTCCAAGTCGTTCAAATTGACTTTTGGAGAAACGAGCACGTGACATGATTCATAGAAGTCGCCTCTCTTTTCCACCACTTTGACGAAGTGGTAGCCATATTCCGTTTTAAAAACGGGAGAATATTCTCCCTCTCCCGTGTTGGCTACAGCGGCCTCATACTCAGGAACAAATGAACCTTTCTTTTGTAATGGATAACACCCTCCTTTAAACTTAGACCCTGGATCTTCAGAAAACTTAGCGGCTACCAAAGTCATCGACGTGCGGCCGGCGATAATGGCAGAACGAAGCGAATCCATCATACTAATCGTCCGTTGCCGCTCCGATTCGCGTATTTCTGGATCAATTACAATTTGAGAGTAGCGAATTTGCTCACCAATCAAAGGCAGACTGTCTTTGGGAACCTCTTCATAATATTTCAATACATCAGAGGGAACCACTTTCACATTCTTGGTAATTTCTCCTTGCATTTTTTGAACGAGCAATTGCTCTTTAATCAAGTCGAAATATTCATCGCGAAGTTGGGCTGTTGTTTTCCCGTAATAGGCTTCAAATTCTTCTGTACTACCAAACATTTGTGCGAAGTATGCCAAACGTCTTTCAACTTGCGAAGTCACTTCTGAATCAGCGACATCAATACTATCAATGCGAGACTGGTTGAGCAAGAGTTTTTGATAGAGCAGTGTTTCGATTATCTGGCAGCGTTGTTCCTGAGACACATTCACTGATTTTCCTTGTGTGACTTCAAGAATTGCATTTTGCACATCCGAGTGTAGCAAAATCTCATCTCCGACTACAGCGATAATTTCATCCACCACTTCCACCTGTGCAAAAAGCATCGATGGAAAAAAAGCTAACAAGACCAACAGTTTCTTCATTTGTCATTGAGATAAGTCTCCACTTTTTCGTTGGTGATTGCTTCATTGTAAAGATCTTCTTTCATTTTAGCAATCAAATCCAACTTTCTTTTATTGATGATCATGGCTTTGATCTTGTCTTTCTCAAAGCTCAGTGGTGATTGGCTGCCACTGAGTTGATAGTCCAGAAACATGATGAAATGGGTATTTTCTCCATTTTCAATTTCTACACTTTTATTCCTCGTCAAGAAAGATTCGACATCAAAGGTCTGAATCGGTATTTTCTTTATCAAATCATCCCACATCATCCAATTGTCTTCATCGATGAAATAGTTGATTTGTTTTTCAACACAAAACGTCTCCCATTTGGCGAAGTCCTTCGGATCGTTGGAATAAAACAATTTTTTCAATTGTTTTAAATCCTTGCTATCTGTATTGGTGGCGCAAAATTTCACTTTAACAATATAATCGTGCAGTTCGAAGCTGCTGATGTTATCGTTGTAGTATTTCTCGATTTCAGCAGCAGACACATTGGTGTCCAATTGTTGACGAACGAGTTCTTGCTCATAGGCATAGGTCAATAGCGTCTTTCGGTAATTTTCGATTTGTTCATCGAAATTTTGTGCTTCCTCTGAAAGATTCTCTTGAGCTTTCGCCACCACCACCTGATCCGTAATCCAGTCCTTGAGGTATTTCTCCGCAAGCAAGATGCTGTCCTCGGGCGAGGCATCATCCGGAATGAGCTCCTGCATTTCCGTCCATGTGAGTGTCTTGTCGCCCACTTGTGCAATTATGGCGTCTTCACTCCCCTTTTTGTTACAGGCGAAGGCGACAAAAATCAATGCTATGAGCGAAAGTCTTTGCAAAGCTTAGTGGATAGAGTGCAGTACGTCTTTGTTGATGGTGAATTTATACTTGGCGCGCAATTCTTTGATCCATTGTTCTTCCAAGTAAGTTTGGTATTCCGAAGTCACCAAGCCTTTTGCCTCCGACAATTTTTTCGGCGCAGTCGGTATGATGTTTTTCATCAACACCACCACCACTTGGTTATTGTATGGAATATTGTTGCTTACTCCATTTTTCCACTCCATAATGCCTAGCACCTCATTGTCCTCTTTTGAGAAGAGACCTTCTTCGATTTGCAAATTGAGTTGTGTATCTTTATTGATCTCCGTGGTGATTTCCGCATTGGATTTGCCTTGAGCCAACATAGCACGCACCTTATTGGCAATGTCTGCATTTGCGCAGGTATAGATCACCGCTTCCGCGCGATCAGGCCACATGAAGCGCGATTTATTCGCCTCATAGAAACTATTTAGTCCAACGGTATCTTTCACCGCTTTGGTCCAAACTTTTTGATCGGTCAATTCGAAGAGCAAAATTCCTTCGCGGTATTCATTCATTAATAAACGGAAAGCATCGTATTTGCCTTCCAATTTTGAATCCTCATATTTCATCAACGCCGCTGTAGCGAATGCATTGGCTTCATCTTTCACATATTCAGCCGGAGTGAATTTGGTTTTCACACGCATGCGTGATGTCATTGATTTATGGAATTCAGCAAATTTGTAATCCTTGCCATCAATAGTAAACATCACCTTCTTCAAGTCCTTCTTGCTCACGTTCCATTTGCTGTTGAAAATATTGGTGTCTGCTTTGGCAGCAAGCGCATTGATCAAGGCCTCGTCGTAAGTGAAATTGTATTGTTTTTTCAATTTTGCCAAGAACGACGCTTTGGTTTTTTCAGAGCGACTGTCTTTTGACACTTTTGATTTAATTTCCTTTTCCAATTCTTCATAGGTGCCTATAGGTTTGTAGCCCAAACGCTTGATAATATGCCACCCGTATGACGTTTTGATTGGACGAGAAATATCGCCATCCTTTTTCAATGCGAATGCCCCATCTTCAAACTCGATCACCATCTTATTGGTACCGAACCAAGGCAACTCACCGCCCTTTTTTGCGCTCGAACCATCTTCGCTAAACTTCGCGGCAAGATCTTCAAACGATTCACCAGCGAGGGCTTTCTGATAAATTTCATTGGCTTTAGCTTCCGCATTACCAGCGCCATTCTCTTCTTTCTTTTCTTTCACCATAATGTGAGCGACATGGATTTCACCGCGCGCCTCGCGCTTATCTACCACCTTGATAAGGTGATATCCGTAACGTGTGCGCACTGGCATGGTCACTTCATTGATTTTGGCGTTGTATGCTGCTTCTTCAAAAGGATACACCATTTGGAAAGCTGTGAAATAACCAAGATCGCCGCCATTGTCTTTCGCACTTGGATCTTCGCTGCGGTCTTTGGCCACAATCGAGAAGTCTGAGCCTCCGGTAATTTGATTGCGAATATCTAAAGCGCGATTGAACGCTTTGAGCGTATCTTCCGGTGAAGCGTTGGCTTCGCATTTGATGAGAATATGGTAAGCGTGAACTTCCTGTTTCAGGCGGCTGTAGCCTTCCTTCATCAAATCATTGAGCACATCTGCATCCGTCAAATAAGGACGAGCCAATTGGGCGCGATATCCTTCGAGTTCGTTTTTGAACTTCGCGGCCGTATCCAGACCCAAACTGCGGGCTTCTTTAACTTTTAATTTAAAATTGATAAACAATTCCATGTACTCATCTAGCGCTTGTTGCGTAATGATAGAGTCGCGGTTGTTTTTTCTAAAGATGTTATCGAACTCCTCAAGACTAACTTGTTCGTTGTCGATGGTCAGAATAGTGGCCTTCTTGTCTTGAGCAAAAAGAGAAACTGAGGTGCATGCGAGCACCATCATCATAACAAAACGGTTAAGCAACTTCATATGATGAAAATGGTTTTAAAAAATCTAAGGCTGACAAATGTAATACCAGAGTTGCAAATTCAGCCCTACTTGTGACTGTAATTCGGCGCTTCTCGGGTAATCATCACGTCGTGGGGGTGACTTTCTTTCACACCGGCATTGGTAATGCGGATGAATTTGGCATTGTGGAGGTCACCGATAGTAGGTGCTCCGCAATATCCCATACCCGCTCTCAAGCCGCCAATCACTTGATACATCACCTCTTGCACCGAACCACGGTAAGGCACACGACCAGAAATCCCTTCGGGGACAAGTTTTTTGATATCGTCTTCCGCATCTTGGAAATAGCGGTCTTTCGATCCGTGTTGCATCGCTTCGAGCGAGCCCATACCGCGATATGATTTGAATTTACGGCCTTCGTAAATGATTGTTTCTCCGGGAGATTCTTCCACACCGGCGAGCATCGAGCCCACCATAACGGTAGAAGCTCCACCTGCAATGGCTTTTGCAATATCGCCGGTGTAGCGAATACCGCCGTCGGCAATCACCGGAACACCAAGAGATTTAAGCGCATGAGCCACATCCATAACCGCTGTCAATTGTGGAACGCCCACACCAGCGATAACGCGTGTAGTGCAGATTGAGCCCGGGCCGATGCCCACTTTTACCGCGTCAGCGCCGGCTTCGGCGAGGGCGATACCCGCAGCGGCAGTAGCAATATTGCCGACCACGATATCTACTTGGCTACCAAATTTTTCTTTCACTTCCTTCAAGGTGCGGATCACTCCGGCAGAGTGTCCGTGCGCCGTATCAATGATAATCGCATCTGCGCCTGCTTTCACGAGCGCTTCCACGCGGGCCATGGTATCGGCAGTAACGCCAACAGCAGCGGCGACACGCAATCGACCAAACGAATCTTTACAAGAATTCGGATAGCGACGGAGTTTCATGATGTCTTTGTAGGTGATAAGTCCGACCAACTTGCCATCCGCATCCACCACAGGAAGTTTTTCAATTTTGCGTTGTTGCAAAATCGCCTCGGCAGCAGCCACATCCTTTGGTTTATCAGTGGTAACGATGTCTTTTGAAGTCATAACTTCCGCGATGGGGCGTTCGCCGTTCTTTTCGAAACGCAAGTCACGATTGGTGACAATACCTTTCAAAATACCATTCGCATCCACTACGGGAATGCCGCCAATTTTATTTTCGGCCATTAGTTGGAGAGCATCACCTACCGTGGCGTTTTCGCTAAGGGTCACCGGATCTTGGATCATCCCACTTTCAGAACGCTTCACTTTGCGGACCTCCGCGGCTTGCGCTTGGATGGTCATATTTTTATGAATCACACCAATTCCGCCCTCACGCGCCATAGCAATCGCCATAGCCGATTCGGTCACCGTATCCATAGCAGCAGACACGATGGGCGTATTGAGTTCAATATTTTTAGAGAATTTGGACTTGATCGACACTTCACGAGGAAGTACCTGCGAAAAAGCAGGAACAAGAAGTACATCGTCGTAGGTAAGTCCTTCACCTACAATTTTTTCGGACAAATAAGACATGAACGTTTGAATTTACCGATTGGATTAAATTCGGGCAAATATAGTGAAAAGAACCGGAATGAAGATGGGAAATAAAAAACCCTCTTTCGTTTCCGAAAGAGGGTTTTTCAAATATTCTTGAGGTGAATTTTAAACTACACCTTGATCGATCATAGCGTCAGCTACTTTCACGAAACCGGCGATGTTAGCACCTTTCACGTAATTCACTGTATCCCCATCTTTACCATACTTCACGCAAGCTTCGTGGATGCTCTTCATGATATTATGCAAACGTTGGTCAACCTCTTCGCGGGTCCATGAAAGACGCAACGAGTTTTGAGACATTTCCAAACCAGAAGTAGCTACACCACCTGCATTTGACGCTTTACCAGGAGAGAAGAGGATCTTCTTATCGAGGAACACTTCAATAGCTTCCGGTGTTGACGGCATGTTGGCACCTTCAGCAACACAAACGCAACCGTTCGCTACCAATGCTTTTGCATCGTCGCCATTCAATTCGTTTTGTGTAGCACAAGGCAATGCGATATCGCATTTCACGCCCCAAGGAGTTTTGCCGGCTACGAATTCGCAACCATATTTATCAGCGTATTCTTTGATACGACCGCGAGTAACGTTTTTCAAATCCATCAAGAAAGCCAATTTATCGGCATCGATACCGTTGGCATCATAGATATATCCTGAAGAGTCAGAAGCAGTTACCACTTTCGCACCCAATTGGGTTGCTTTTTCAATAGCATATTGCGCTACATTACCAGAACCAGATACGACAACAGTTTTGCCTTTGAAATCTTGACCTTTAGTAGCCAACATTTCTTGAGCGAAGTAAACTGTACCATAACCGGTTGCTTCAGGACGGATCAAAGAACCACCCCAGTTGCGGCCTTTACCAGTCAAAACTCCGGTAAATTCATTGCGCAAGCGCTTATATTGACCAAACATGTAACCGATTTCACGTCCACCTACACCGATATCACCGGCAGGAACGTCAGTATCAGCACCGATGTGACGAGCCAATTCAGTCATAAAGCTTTGGCAGAAAGCCATTACTTCGCGATCGCTCTTTCCTTTTGGATCGAAGTCAGAGCCGCCTTTACCGCCACCCATTGGGAGTGTGGTCAAAGAGTTTTTGAAGATTTGTTCGAAGCCCAAAAACTTCAATACAGAGAGATTTACAGTAGGGTGGAAACGAAGACCACCTTTGTAAGGTCCAATAGCAGAGTTAAACTCAACGCGGTAACCGCGGTTTACTTGAATTTCGCCCTTGTCGTCAACCCATGGCACACGGAAAATGAGTGTACGCTCTGGTTCAACGATACGGTCCAGGATTTTGGCTGTTTTGTACTTTGGGTTTTCCTCCATGTAGGGGATTACCGCTTCAGCCACTTCATGCACAGCTTGCAGGAATTCAGTCTCATTTGGATTAGATGCTTTCACTTTGGCCATGAATGCATCAATCTGAGCTTGATATTTACTTGACATGTTATGTTGGTTTTATAAAGTGGGGCAAATGTATATAAACTAATGAAAGTACCACCACAGATTAAAATTAGTAGCAATTCAACCATATAGCTTTTATTTGTAGTCGGAAATTTCGATTATGTGGGGTAAAATTGGTGCATTTATACTACGCTATCGCTTGCCCATCGCGGCAGTGATGATCCTGTTTACGGCTTTCATGGCCTATGAAGCTCAATTTGTTAGAATGAGCTATAAGTTCGGTGGCATTCTACCAAAAGACGATAGCACCTATATAGAATACGAGAATTTTGTCAAGCAATTTTCGGAAGATGGCAATGTGTTGGTGCTTGGATATCGCGATGAAGCCATTTGGAAATTAGAGAATTTTACCAAATGGAAACAGCTCGGACAGGACCTCAAGAAAGTGCAAGTAGATGTAAATGGAGTTCTGAAAAACTCCGTGGATTCCGTATTTTCTACAGCACATTGTTACACATTGGTCAAAGATACTTTAGCCGAGAAGTTTCGTTTTCAACAACTTGCTTCACGCATGCCTCAATCGCAAACAGAAGTAGACAGTATTCGAAAAGAACTTTACAATTTACCTTTCTATCAAGGTCTTCTTTTTAACGACAGCACGCATGCCGGGTTGATGATGGTTTTTGTGAATGCCGAATTGTTTAATAGTGAAAACAGAGGGAATGCCATTGAACAAATACTAGCGCTTTCAGCCAAATTCGAAGAAGAAACGGGGATTCATACGTATATCTCAGGGCTGCCCTTCATTCGCACCGAGATGATGATTAAGATCAAGGCAGAACTTAAGTTCTTTACCATTCTGTCTGCGTTGATATCCATGCTCCTGCTTTATATCTTCTTCCGCAGTTTGAAGGTAATGGCCGTGGTCATGAGCGTTGTAGTAGTGGCCGTTGTAGTCGCCATGGGAAGCATAGCTTTGTTCGACTATCCGATTACGGCGCTCATGGGATTGATGCCTCCCTTGATGATCGTGACCAGTGTGCCCAACTGCATCTATTTGGTTACAAAGTATCACCAAGAATACAAGCGATATGGCAATAAAACGCGCGCTTTGACCCGTGTCGTGCAGAAAGCCGGAGCGGCTGCTTTTATGATCAATG
>JBMOFW010000082.1:0-11587 GCA_049318685.1 Flavobacteriales bacterium | reverse complement strand
TGATGAATGCAATTTTTTTCATGATGAAAATTATTCTTCGATAAAATCTAAGTCACTTCCATAGGTCTCGGGGAGTATCGCCCATCCTATAAAGGCAAGGATAAGTGTGAGCGCTCCAACGATGACCGCAGCACCGATTCGATCATTGAGGGTGGTCATTAACAATACAAAAATAGCAGATAGCGGCACCATCATCCCACGGGCAAAGTTAGGAACGGTTGTGGCGCTCAATGCGCGGAGATTGGTGCCAAACAATTCAGCAGCAACAGTAACAAAGATGGCCCAGAATCCTACGCCAAAACCGAGTAAGCCGCAGGCGAGATAAAGCATGTCGACACTCTTGAATGGTAAGAACAAGTAAACGCCCATAAAGATTCCCGTGAGGATGAAAAAGAGCAATAGTACATTGCGTCGACTGCGCATCAATTGGCTCAGTGCACCGGAGGTAAAATCGCCGAAGGTCATTCCCAAGTAACAATTGCGAATAGCGATTCCCGCACTGATGTCTTCCTGAATGCCCATGGCTTTGCCAAATTCGGGTGCTTGATAAATCAAGACGCCAACAACGAACCAAGCTGGCATCCCCATCAGCAAGCAGGCCACATAACGTTTGACGCGTGATTTGCTGTTGAAGAGCATACGAAGGCTTCCGCGAATCATGGCGGCTTTTTCGATGCTGCGGAACATGCCGCTTTCGTGCACGCCAACACGCAGGGCCAAGAGCATCAACCCTAGACCACCACCTATGAAGTAGGTAGTGCGCCAATCAAAGGTTTTTCCGATGGCTGTAGCGGCAATCGCTCCGCTTACACCTACAGCAGCCACGATCATGGTACCGATACCACGTTTTTCTTTTTTCATCAACTCACTCACCAAAGTGATTCCAGCCCCCAATTCACCGGCGAGACCGAGTCCGGCGATGAATCGGCAAATGCCATAGGTGTATATGTCATTGACTAAACCGTTGGCGATATTGGCCAGAGAATACATAATGATCGACCCGAAGAGAACGGAAAGGCGGCCGCGCTTATCGCCGAGCATGCCCCAAAGTACACCACCGAAGAGCATCCCAATCATTTGAAGATTGGAAAGCAAAAGGCCCATGTCTCCATTGGCCTTTCCAGTGAAACCGAGATCCATCAGGCTATCCTGACGAAGAACTCCAAATAATACGATATCAAAAATATCGACGAAATATCCAAGTGCTGCAACGAGCACTGCTAGCTTAATCGCGGTCGGCGTTGACTCCTTTCTCATAATGGTTGGTTTGGCAACGGCGAATTAACGAAAAAGAAACTAGAAAATCTTAAAGCCGATCGTGAATCCAACGCGCATACCCAATCCCCAGCGTGATGACTTGCGATATTCGAGCATAGAATTATTGACAGTCCAGTCTGGGGAGTTGTAGTAAGGCGAATCTTCTTTGAAAATACTGTATTTGGGGCCAATGCCGAAATAAAACTCACCGGCAAATCCAGGTTTTACGGTTTGAACGCCATAATTCAAGAGCAATTCATACTGCGTTTCTATCGGATGAAAAGGAACGTATTGCACGTTGGTAAAATCAGTGCTAACGACAGTGGTATCCATCGCACCAAAATCTTTGTAACGATAACGGAATGTAGGCCCAAAGAAGAAAGCCGATTCATCATCTTCCTTGTAAAATTTCAGGGAATACATGGCTACGTAACCGTCCCAACGCACTTCCTCATTGGCGCCATCCTCTACATCCGGATTGGTAGAAAGATCCCAGAGATTATCTCTATTGTTGTTTTGAATGCTGTAGCCAAATTCATGACCGATATGTCTGCCGATGAGATCGACTTTAAAACCGAAGTCACGTTTGCTAGCGTCAATTCTACAAATCGGAAGTACATCAACACCGAAGTAAATACCGCCATTTACGCGATCGTAGGAATAAGAAGAACTTGAAGAGCGGTTGTTTTGACGTTCTGCTTTTTTCTGTGCTTTCATAGCGTCTTCTGAACAGGCGTCGGCTTTTGATTTGTATTCCTTGGCCGCTGTCATGTTGTCGAGTGATGCATACAATTCCGCGATACGTTGGAGTGCTGCGCAATCGGAAGCACTCGTGCGAATGGCGAGCTTGTCTGCTATTTTGTTTGCATTAGCCAAATCATTTTTAGATTTCAGCAAAGCAGCATAACTGAAGAGAAATTCGGTTTCTTCATGACCCCCTTCGTAGGCTTTTTTCATGAAATACTGAGCACTTTCCGTGCGGCCAAGTTGTTGGTAGTTTTGATAGCCGGTGATATAAAATTGAACAGGTACTTTTTCACTCGAGCGCGAAGTGAATCCGGCTTCTACTGCTGCGGGTTCGTTGCCCGACCAAAGTTTGAGCGTGTCTAATCGATAGCGCTCATTTTCATTGAGCTTGATGTATTGAAACAAGAGGTCATTACTAGCATCTAAAATTTCTTGGTCGTACTCTTTGATTTGTTGCTTGTAATCGATGAGGTATCCGCTAATGACGGCTTTTTGAAATGGGTTCGTAGTGAGTTGAATCGCTTTTTTGATATCGGCAGTCG
The DNA here is from genome assembly GCA_049318685.1 of Flavobacteriales bacterium. Taxonomy (GTDB): domain Bacteria; phylum Bacteroidota; class Bacteroidia; order Flavobacteriales_D; family Sanyastnellaceae; genus JAIXWP01. The sequence continues at coordinate 9,041 of JBMOFW010000082.1, read as the reverse complement.
CGTTAGGTGTTTTCGTCAAATATTCACACTCTGCGAGCAAGACCATATAGGATGCATAAGAACTTTGATAGCTTTCATAAGTATATTGTCTGCCATTGCCCTTGTACGTAAACTTTATGGGGAAGTCAGATGCTGTATACATGTCAGCATACTTTCTAGCTTTTTGAAGATAGGGAAGACTCACTGATACGAATTTTTCATTTTTACCTCTATTGAAGCAAAGAATAAAGTACATATAGCCCATGACTTTTTTCTGTTCGGGGGTTCCATAATTGAGCACTTGCACCATTTCATCTTGAACACGCTCGTACATATCGTTTTCGCGCTTCTTGTATTCTTCACCGGCGTATTTATCAAAATCGTCTACATACAATTGCATGCTTTCGTTGATGGCATATTCGTAGTTGGACGTTTGATCGGATACGTTGGCGAGCGATTTTGAATTCAAATCGTCTGGACAATTTTTAATGCAACGACCTTTTGTGTCAATGAAAAAGTTTAGTCCATTCAAAGTCACTTCGGCGGAGTCAAGATAGAAAGTAGAGGCAAAGTCGTATTGAAATGGAATGACAATGTTGTTGGAAATGTCTATGTAGCCCCATTTGCCATTTTGACGTACGTTGAATACCCCTTGACCATAATTGGGTGAAAATTGACGCCCTGCGGAATAATCAAAAAGCTCGAGCCATACATCATCAGCCATCGTATTGTCGTAGATGCAAGGAATGATCACTTGTCCGGAGGTATTGGCGAATCCAACGGTACCTCCTAAGCATGTGAGTGATACATCATCAAAAATGCATCCTTTCATCAATCTATAATAACCAGCGTTGTGAATGATCATTCCGTATTCGAAGGGGATGATTACTTTCTCATTGATGTCGATTACACCGTCGGCACAAAGGACACCCTTGGCATCACATTTATTCGCGATAAATTGGTTGGAGGCACCTTGTTCCATATACCCATAAGTGAAGGGAATAATGGTTTTGCCATTGTTATCGATTACGCCATATAAATTGGATATGGGATCTTTTTTAACGGTGTATTGGGCCTGCATTCCCAAGGTGAGAATGAGGGCAATTAGAGAAATAATGTACTTCATTGCTTTGAGGTTGTTGCACGTGTCAAAGCTAGTCTGGGTTTCAGTGATGGCACTACGGTAAAAACCGTATTATTTCTTCTTTGTGTGGATTTTGAGTTTTTGACCGGGACGGATTTTTTCACCGCATTTGTTCCACTTCATGATTTGTTCAGGTGTCACCTTGTATTTTTTAGCGATTGTCCACAAAGAATCACCGCTCTTGACGGTATACGTTACCACCGTTTCTTTAGGCTTATTGGCCTTTGGTTTTTCCTTGGGCTGTGGGGGAGGAGGTGTTACTTTTTTCGCGGTGGTATCTGTTGGAGTAACAACAACGGCAGTAGAATCGCCGATAATTGGTGCATTGTTGGGTACATCAGGACCAACTTCAGGTTTGGGGGCGCGTTTGCGTGTTTTCTTAATAATCGTAAGGCGCTGACCGGCGCGGATTTTATCGCTTTTGAGTTTGTTCCATTTTTTCAAATTGGAAACACTGACTTTGTGTTTGCGGGCAATGATGCCGAGCGATTCTCCTTTGCGAACCACATGGTAGACGCGGTCTTCTTCCTCGATCCATTCGGTAGCTTGAGCGATAGGCACTACCGGTGCGGGTGGTGTCCAGTGGTATATACTGTCTTCCATCGAATGAAACTTGCCACTGTAACGATTGTCGAGAATGAAGGTAGTTCTGCGATACATTGGGTCAATGAATTGACCCGTGTAAACAGGATTAGCGAGATAGATTTCATCTTTGCTAATACCAACCAATTGAACCAAAGCATCTACATTGACCGTGTCTTTGAACGCAATGTTTTCATAATTGCCCAAGATGTCAAAATAATTGTTGAGCTGATTCGAAAGTGTATTTTGGTTTTGATGAAAAAGGCGAACGGTGTATACGAAGAAGGCAACAAATTCGTCCGCCTCTTCGTCGATAGCTGATACAGTTAAGGTCTTTTTGTTGTGCCATTTTTCTGCATAAGCGCGCGAGATATACCAGGCTTTGAGCACCGCTTCATTGTTGCCATTGAAATGATCGTGAATCGATTTTAATTCTTTGACAGCCGCATCTGTGGTGAGGTCTCCACCACGGCGTTCGTCTACGAGGGTGTCGATGCGCAAATCCCATTTCCGCGCTACGAGATAGTCGAGTGCCCACATGCCTGCGCGGTCGCGCGAATCGTGATACTGCTGATTAAAACCGGTCATCACCAGCGGAAGATATTTAAACTCCACAGGGATTTTCGCATTGCTTAGTTTTCTTTCTAGCAAAGGGAAGTACAAATGAGAAAGCGAAGCCAAGGCCAAGAAACGATCCGAGTTGCCTTGAGGGAAATAGACTTCACGAAACTTGGCTTCTTGATCGGGGCTGTATTCGGTTTGAATGCCAACGATCTTAAAACGGTCTGCCGGTGAAGCAATCTTGGTGGTTCCTTTGAAATAGGCCGGATTAGACGAACGCAATGCGCTCACGAGCCATTGATCGTAAGCTTGTTGAAACACTGACGCACGCGCATTGCAGAAGGAATCTTGTGCCCCAAGCTGCAAAATGATAGTGGAAAAAAGAAGACTCAGAATTAACCGCATAGAAAGCTTAATCGATCTGGTATTCCAGACGCATGGTGATGGATGCGGTTTTGCGTTTAGAAGAGGTATTGAAAGTGCCTCCCCAACTATAATCTTCTGAAGAATTCTGCGCAGTGATCTGGAAAATACCCATTGTGGCATTTTTCAAACTGCCCAAATTACCATTGGCATTGACTGCAATTTGCTCTGCACGCACTTTGGCGTCTTGTGTCGCTGCAGCAATCATTTCAATTTTCAATTCAGCCAATTTGGTGTAATAGTAACGAGGTTCTTCTGAGTAAAGCTCAACGCCTTGGTTGATCAATTCAGTCACTTCGCGGGATACACCTTCTACTTTATCTACTTCATTGGATTCGATAGTTACACTCTGATTGAGGTTGTAACCTGAAAAGGTGCTGTAATAATTACCATTGCCATCGCGGTGTTCATCATATACTTTTTCAATATTTACAGCAGAAAACACGATCGATTCCGCAACGATACCTTTGCTGGTTAAATAGGCTTTGATGGTTTCACGATCGGTGTTGAGCTCAGCATAAGCGGCTTGAAGATCTGTATTTCTTCGGTTGAATGTGCCGCTCCAAACAATCAAGTCAGACACAAAATCTTTTGATCCGAGGCCAGTGACATAAATGACATCATCAGCATGATTGCGATTTTTATACGCGTTAGAAAATAATAATGCGGCGATGACAACAGCGGCCGCCACGGCGAAAGCGCCAATTGATTGTTTCATGGAATTCAAAAATTTTCGATTCGAAGATAGGCATTTTTGGCGCAACGGGGTTTTTCACTTTTTGTTATTGAAAACTCTTGGTTTACTGTGAATAAGTCGGGGTTCTTTCGGTCATATTTGTCATGCACTTAAGTAAAGAAAACATTTATGCAGCCCAAGACCAAAAAATGGCTACTCTTCGCGGTAACCATGATCAGCGTTTATCTTTTTATGATGAAGTAAGGGCCTGAATGCGTTCTCTAGCAATTGACCAAAATCCGTATGAAAAAACTTACAGAGAAATACAAGGAGTATTTCCCTTGGTTCGCTGACTTCTGGTACTACATTGTAATGATTATACTGTTCATTATTCTGGCGGCCATTTTCCTTTAAGGCAGCGCTACCATCAAGGCAAAGCCAAGCGTCATTGTTCCGGTGAGATCGTTTTCTTGGAAATAAGTCGCATCATTTCCCCAAACACGTTTCACTTCCTTTCCGTCGACAAATTCATCAATGTTATACTGATTGTTTATGCGGTACCCAACATTGAAACTAGCCCACACAAATTGATATAAAGGCATTTCATAATTCAATCGAATGCGATGTTCGCTCTTTCTGAATTCAAATTGACGATCGGGGTATGCATCATTTAAGGTGATATCTCGAGCAAAATAATAACTCTGTCCTTCGAGTTCGTAGGACAACATCAGATAGCTTTTGTCTTTGAAAATATATCGAGCAGAAGCTTTGGCGGGCAACAAGAGTTCGATACCGACATAGGGGGTAGGCGTCCAACTTAAGAGTGCAATCGGAAAATAGACGAGCTCACCAGCGCGATACGAGCGCGATGCACCTAACGCCCACATTAAATTTTTTCGAGGTTTGTTTCCCATGAGCAAAGCCACACTGTATTTGGCATGAGGCAATGAAGGATAGTCGAATTTGGTATAATTGCCATTGAAATCGGCCGAGCCTTGAAATACTGTGAATAGTTTTTTATTCCACGGTTTGAAAATGGACAAGGTGACGCCCGAAGTGGACCATGGTGAATCAGCAATTTTTTTATTCAAATAATTGGGCACCGACACCTCGGGAATCTCTGATGTTTCATAAGAAAGAATGCGATATCGTTGATAGTTCCAACCGAGTTGCATCGTAAGTCCAGGTCGATTGATCACGGGGAGCATAACATTGGTCTTTAACCCTCCGGCTCCATTGATGTTGATAGAATGTTCGGTCATTGGAGAATCCCAAGCTTCGCCATTGCTTTGCGTCGCTGGGCGTATAAATCCACCCAATTGATAATCCAAACCGATGGATGCTAATTTCACAGGCATTCCATGCTCAATGCGCGGAGTACAATACAAACTATCTTGTGCTTTGGTGAGGAATGGAAACAGAAAGATTAAAAAAAGTAGTTTTTTCATAATTCAGTTTTTCTAACTGCATAATACAATTCGTCTTCAAAGCGTCCCAGTTTGAAAATGGTTTGTTCAAATCGCGCTTCCAATTTGAAACCTGCTTTTTCCAATACGCGCTGACTTGCTATATTGGTTCCAAAGGGACGGGCATAGATGCGATCGACATCGAAATGATCGAACCCGTATTTCACCATATCCTTTACAGCATGCGTGGCAATGCCTTTGCCCCAAAACTCCTCGGCAAGAAAATAGCCCAATTCCAGATTGCGCTCCATGATATCGCTTTGTGGATGCAACCCAATACTTCCGGCTACTTGGCCATTGACTTCGATACATAAAATACGTTGAGTCGAATGGGCCATCACCATAGCGATGAATGACTCGGCATGCTCCAAGGTATACGGATGCGGAAAGGCATTGGTGAGATTGGCCGCAATCTTGGGATTATTGGCGCATTTGGCCAAAGCATTCGCATCAGTGGGCAACCACGGGCGAAGTCGAAAGGCATAAGAGGCATCAGTCATGAACCGAAGATAGAATAATCTTGCGATCATCACCGCATGTCACGAAATGATCCGCGTCAATCCAAATCACATCATTCACACTATGCGCATGTCCACCATCTCGCGCTTCTAGACGATCCAACACACTAAAATCGGTCATGTCCCAAAGCTTGAAACTCTTGTCACGGGAAGTGCTCACCAGTTTTTTTTGATTGGGAGAAAGCGCGAGGGCGTATACGGCGCTGTAATGCGCCGGCAATTCCAATAGCTTTCTGCCGTGATCACGCATATTCCACACCCGAATGAAACCGTCTTTGCCACCACTGATCATGACATTTTTTTGGTCGTGAAAACAAAGACTATTTACCCCGTCGGCATGGGCTTCGATGGTGATGATTTCATTGAAAAGATTGGTCTCCATGACATGAATCTTTCCTTCTTGAGAAGCAATAGCCAAGTATTGTTCTTGAGAAAAGAATATGGCTTTGCGCAATTTTTGTGTGCCCAAAGGCAGCACACGAAGGGGTTTCCATTGGGCAACTTCCCAAATCGTGAGCAATCCATCTGCACCGCATGAAATGAATTTTTCACCATTAGCGAAGAACGCGAGATGATAAACACCATTTTGATGGGCGGTCAAATTGCGCACTTCCACTCCGCCAATCACATCCAGCACATGGATTTGTCCGGCTGAAGTACCCACGAGCAGCCACTTTCCGGAAGGATCAGCGGCGCAGCAGTATGCTGGTTGTTCAAGTCTAACGGCGAATGGCGCTTGCTCTAAAGTTTGTGCATTCCACATGGCCACGTGCTTGTCGCCCGAAGCAGAAAAGAACGCGTTCGGCATCCAAGCGTTAGTCAGTCCGTATACCGGACCGGCGTGCTGTTGCTGTACCACTTCTATTTTGATTCGTCCTGTGCGCATAGGCAGCAAAGAAAAGGTATCTTTGCGCAAAAATTATACAATGCAATACGTATTTCTAGCCCTTGCGGTAATCCTCATTGTGGTGACCATCAAGAATCGTTTTACTAAGAAATAATTCATCCTATGAGTCAGGTTGGTATTCCCAAAGGCACACGCGATTTCGCACCGGAAGTCATGGTGCGACGCAATTATATTTTCTTTGTGATTCGTTCCGCTTTTGAACGCTACGGCTATTTGCCGCTCGAAACTCCGTCCATGGAAAATCTTTCTACACTTACTGGAAAATATGGTGAGGAAGGTGATCAATTGATTTTTAAAGTACTCAACAACGGCGATTATTTGAAAGACGCTGAGGACGCAGCATTGAGTCAACGCGACAGTAAAAAGCTCAGTTTTTCTATTTGCGATCGTGCACTGCGCTACGATCTCACTGTGCCTTTTGCGCGTTTTGTGGTGATGAATCACAATCAATTGGCCTTGCCTTTCAAACGCTATCAAATCCAACCGGTATGGCGCGCTGATCGCCCGCAAAAAGGCCGTTACCGGGAGTTTTATCAATGTGATGCCGATGTGGTGGGAAGCAACAGCCTGATCAATGAAGTGGAACTGATTCAAATCTTTGATGAGGTACTCACCCGACTTGGATTACCTGATTTTTCTATCAAAATCAATAACCGCAAGATTTTGAGCGGCATGGCCGAAGTAGCGCAAGCCTCGGATAAGATGATGGACATGACTATCGCTATTGATAAGTTGGACAAAATCGGTGCTGATGGTGTTGCAAAAGAATTGCGTGAAAAAGGTTTTACTGAAGGCCAATTAAATATTATCAATGTTGTACTTACGTTAAGCGGAAGTAATAATGAAAAAGTTGATCAAATCGAACGTTTGCTCGGTTCTTCAGAAATTGCGCAGAAGGGTATCGCTGAATTGCGTTTTATTCTTTCTCGTGTGGATGCTGTTGGATTGGAACGCGGTAAGCTCGAGTTGGATTTGACCTTGGCTCGTGGTCTGAATTATTATACAGGTGCCATTTTTGAAGTCAAAGCAAATGGTGTCCAAATGGGTAGTATCTGTGGCGGAGGACGCTACGATGATCTTACCGGTATTTTCGGAGTGCCCGGGCTGAGTGGTGTGGGAATTTCATTTGGAGCAGATCGCATTTATGATGTGATGAATGAATTGAATTTATTTCCTGCAGAAATAGGAGCAACCACCAAAGTACTTTTTGCCAATTTCGGAGAGCAAGAAGAGATGTTTATTTTGCCCGTGCTGCGCGACTTGCGTAAAGCCGGTGTAAATGCTGAAATCTATCCAGAAGCGGCCAAGATGAAGAAACAATTCAAATACGCCGACGATAAAAAAATTCCGTTTGTGGCCATTATTGGTGCCGATGAAATGGCCAATGGTCAAGTGTCTTTAAAGAATATGCAAACCGGTGATCAGACCACTATGGCCATCGCTGATTTGGTGAAACAATTTTAAGTTATGACGTTGACGCGCATCACCCTCAAGCCGGGAAAAGAACAGAGTATTTTGCGCAAACATCCTTGGGTGTTTAGCGGTGCTATTGCGAAAATGGACAACATTGCCAAGAGTGGGGATGTAGTGGAAGTAGTCGATCATCGCGGCCAATTCCTCGGTGCGGGGCATTTTTCTGAAGGAAGCATTACCGTTCGCATTTTTTCTTTTACGCCAGATTTTGAAGAAGCCGATTTTTGGACAAAGAAAATTCGCGCGGCTTACGATGTGCGATTGAAGTTGGGACTTGTCGGGAATCAAGATACAACCATCTATCGCTTGGTGCATGCCGAGGGCGATGGATTGCCCGGATTGATCATCGATATTTATGGAAAAACAGCGGTGATTCAAACGCACAGCGCGGGAATGCATTTGGTACGCGAGCAAATTGCGCAAGCTATTCGTGAAGTGTATGGCGAGGGCATTACGGCGATTTATGATAAAAGTGCGGAGAAGCTTTCTAAAAATTCATCAAGCACGAGTGAGAATACCTATTTGTACGGTGAAAAGCTGGATACGGAAGCATTGGAGTACGGATGTAAGTTCAAGATTGATTGGGAAGAAGGACAAAAGACTGGATTCTTTATTGATCAACGCGAGAACAGAAAGCTTTTGGGAGAATTGTCCAAAGGCAAGAAGGTGCTCAATACGTTTTGTTACACAGGTGGTTTTTCTATTTATGCATTGAAGAACGATGCAGCCCTCGTGCATAGTTTAGATAGTAGTCAGAAAGCCTTGGATTTGACAGAAGAGAATGTGCGGATCAACAATTTGGATGAATCCAAGCATGCAGTAATAAAAGCCGATGCGGTGGATTATATGAAAAAGCTTGGTGAAGATTATGATATTATTATTCTTGATCCTCCTGCATTTGCTAAGCATTTAAGTGCACGTCACAAAGCCGTTCAGGGATACAAGCGCATCAATGAAGCGGCCATAAGTCAGATCAAGCCGGGCGGAATCATATTTACGTTTTCTTGTTCGCAAGCCGTCGATAAAATATTATTCAATAGCACAGTCATGTCGGCGGCCATAAGTGCTGGTCGGAATATTCGCGTTTTAAATCAGTTGCACCAACCAGCCGATCACCCGATCAATATCTTTCATCCGGAAGGGGAGTATTTGAAGGGGTTGGTAATCATGGTGGATTAGTATACGTCGGGGGACGATTAGTGCTTTTGATCAGTAGTGAGCTGCCGACGATGAACGTCGGTGGATGAATTGTGCTTTTCATCAACAATGAGCTGCCGACGGTTTACGCCGGGGCGGTCTTAGACTGTTCCCG
>JBMOFW010000081.1:0-11862 GCA_049318685.1 Flavobacteriales bacterium | reverse complement strand
CGCACATGGGCGCAATCCACGCACAAGCGCGCCCTTTCCGCTTTCATTTCACGACTGCATTGGCGTTGTCATTTCATGCAAAAATTCGAAGACCAATGCGATATGGAATTCGAACATGTGAATAGGGCTTACCGCACATTAGAAAAACCCATAAACACTGCCTATATCCAGGCTTGGGAAACGGGAATGACGGGCGTTCCGCTCGTCGATGCCACCATGCGTTGTTTGCGTGAAACCGGCTATGTGAATTTCCGTATGCGGGCCATGGCCGTGTCTTTTCTGGTCTATAATCTTTGGCAAGATTGGCGATCGACCCACGCGCTGGCACGTTATTTTTTGGATTACGAGCCAGGCATCCATTATCCGCAATTGCAAATGCAGGCGGGCGTAACGGGTATCAACACCATTCGCATTTATAATCCGATTAAAAATTCAGAAGAGCATGATGCGCAAGGCGTGTTTATCAAGACATGGATCCCCGAGTTGGCAAGCGTTGACGAAAAACACATACACGCGCCATGGACGATGACTGCGGAAGAGCAGCAACGGTGCGGGGTGATTTTAGGCGTGCATTATCCTCATCCTATTGTCGATGTGGAACAAACGGCCAAGCATGCGCGCGAAGTGATGTGGTCGTTTCGAAAAAAAGAAGAAGTCAAAGAAGCGGGTAAAGTCGTATTGGCCAAACATGTGAATAGTTCATCTGCGCGTTTTCCAAAAACAAAAAAGAATGCCCAAGGGAATCAAAAAAAGCGATCTGCCTCAAAAAATGTGTCCGGTGTGCAAACGTCCCTTTTCCTGGAGGAAGAAATGGGAAAAAGTGTGGGATGACGTGAAATATTGCAGCGATCGCTGCCGTGGTCAGCGGTAGAACCTTTTTCTTATACCTTTTCGGGTACACCAACTACATAATAACCATATTTTTTACCCTTTCGGGTACAGAATTGGATAAAATTCGTACTTTTACACCCTAAAGGGTACAAAAGAATGAATACATCCATTTCAGATTTTTTAAAATCCAAAAGAAAACAACTTAGACTCACTCAACCAGAGCTTGCAGAAAAAGCTGGTGTAGGACTTCGATTTGTTCGTGAACTCGAGAGAGGCAAAAAATCAGTGCGACTCGACAAAGTAAACCAAGTTCTTGAATTGTTCGGTGCAGAAATGGGCGTAGTAAATAAACTGGAATCATGAGAAAAGGAGTAGTATTTTACAAGGACGATTTCGCGGGAATTATCAGCGAAATGGAAGATGGCTTCTCATTTCAATACGACTTGGCATATTTAAAAAAAGAAACAGCCAAACCAGTCAGTCTTACACTTCCGCTTCAAGAAAAGGCATACACGAACCGTGTTTTATTTCCTTTTTTCGATGGACTAATTCCAGAAGGTTGGTTGCTCATGATCGCCATTGAATATCAGCAGATCAAGCCACTCGACCGATTTGGAATGTTGCTAACCCTTTGCAAAGACAACATCGGTTGTGTATCCGTAACGCCACAAACAAACGAAGAATGAGTAAGTGCCTATATTGCTACCAGCCCCTTGACGATAATGAAATTAATTTTCATTCGAAATGCTCTAAAAAAATATTCGGTATGGCTGTTCCACCGATCATTGATTTCCGGATGAGTGATTTAGAAGAGTATGCAAAAAAAATTATACATCAGAGCAAAGCTGTTACGGGAGTTCAATCCAAACTTTCCGTTCAACTCGAACGTAAAAAGGAACATCCAAGCAGAATAACAATTGTTGGCATGCAAGGCGATTATATTTTAAAGCCGCCTTCAACGCAGTTTGAAGAACTACCTCAAAACGAAGACCTCACAATGCATCTTGCCTCCTTGGCAGGAATACAAACAGCCCAACATACGCTTATTCGATTACTATCCGGTGAATTAGCATATCTAACCAAACGATTTGATAGACTCAAAGGAGAGAAAAAAGCAGTAGAAGATTTTTGTCAATTAAGCGAAAACTTAACGGAGCATAAGTACAGAGGATCCATTGAAATGATTGGGCGAATTTCCCACAAATACACTACCAATAAAGGCTTGGAGTCCCAGCGCCTATTTGAGATTGTGCTTTTTTACTACCTCACAGGCAACGCGGATATGCACCTTAAAAATTTTTCTTTGATGGAAAACGAACTCGGGGAATATCAGTTTGCTCCATTCTACGATCTAGTAAACACTCAGGTTGCTATGCCAGAAGACACGGAAGAATCAGCTTTAACAATAAACGCTAAAAAAAAGAAACTGAAAATTAAGGATTTCGATGTTTTGGCTAATTCATTAAAAATAAATGAAAAATCAAAAATCGCTATATATCAGCGGTTCGAGAATATATTGCCTACATGGTTTGATTTCATCGATCAGAGCTTTTTAAGCCAAGAACTAATTGAACTTTACAAGAAAGTTGTTTCAGAAAGACATGTCAAATTATTCCAAGTGTAAATGAATAAATGCTGTCCCTAAATTTATTTTTTTTCTTTCTCGTAGTACATAGATGAACAGCGTTAAAAGAGTTATTCAATTTTAAATCAACCTCTCTGTTTGCCTCTGTATAGCTCTGCTAACCTCTGTGGAATTGAACCAATTATTTCCCAATACAAAACTTTGAAAAAATCGAATTGAGCAAGTCATCGGCATTGATTTGCCCCGTGATGTCGCCCAAATGATACAAGGTCTTTCGAATATCAATGGCCAAGAAATCACCGGTAACGCGGTTGTCTAAGCCGGTCATGACATCTTGCAAAGATTGACTAGCCAAGGTCAGCGCTTCAAAGTGACGGATATTGGTCACAATGGTTTCGCCGCTCTGCACCTGCCCAACATTCACGTAGTGTTGCAATTTTTCTTTCAATGCATCCACGCCTTGCCCTTGTTTGGCGCTGATCAAGACCAATTCATGATCAATGCCCAAATCCTCAACAATGGTACCGAGCGTTCGTTCGGTTTTGTCTATTTTATTTCCCACCAACAGCATACGGGCATCGCCGCGCATGGCTCCGCGCACATCTTCTATAAAATCAATCACCTCATGCGTGTGGGTATACGCCGCATCAAAAAGCACCAATACGATGGATGCTTCTTGCACTTTGGCCAAACTCCGCTCGATCCCCATTTTTTCAATGGTATCTGTAGTTTCGCGAATACCCGCCGTATCAATAAACTTGAAGCGAATACCGCCCAAGACCATGCTGTCTTCCACGGTATCGCGGGTGGTGCCGGCAATGTCAGATACAATGGCCCTTTCCTCATTGAGCAGCGCATTCAGCAAGGTCGACTTCCCCATATTCGGCGCACCGACAATGGCCACCGGAACACCATTCTTAATCGCATTACCGAGTTTGAACGATTGACGCAAGTGTTCAACCACCAAGCGAATTTCCCCGATCAACTGACTCAATTGGCCGCGGTTGGCGAATTCCACATCTTCTTCTGCAAAGTCGAGTTCCAATTCCACCATCGAGGCAAAGTGAATGAGTTTATCGCGCAGCGCATTGATTTCTTTCGAAAAACCACCGCGCATTTGATGGAGCGCTTGCTTGTGCGCCGCTGCCGATTCTGCCGCAATCAAATCGCCCACCGCTTCCGCCTGACTCAAGTCCATGCGTCCGTTGAGGTAGGCGCGCATGGTAAACTCACCGTGACCGGCCATCGAGGCGCCCGATTGGAGCAACAATTCCAAAATCCGTTGTTGGATATAGCCAGAGCCATGGCAGGCAATCTCCGTGGTATCTTCCCCCGTAAAGGAGCGCGGTGCCCGAAAAAGGGTCACCACCACTTCATCCACGCGTTCGTTTCCATCCACAATCCACCCGTGTAGGGCTTTATGTGATTCCGCCTCAAGAAGGGAACGTGAAAAGATTGAATCAGTGATTTCCAGCGCCTTAGCCCCAGAAACACGGATCACTGCAATGCCGCCTATACCGGGCGGTGTAGAAATTGCGCAAATCGTTTGATCAGAAATGTGAGTCACGTGGCAAAGTTCGCTTATTTTCGCGGCAAAATTTATAATTCCATGGGCGTACTTGTCGGAAAAGATTCTAAAGTGATCGTGCAAGGCTTCACCGGTAGTGAAGGAACCTTTCACGCAGAACAAATGATAGCATTCGGAACCAACGTAGTGGGTGGTGTGACTCCCGGAAAAGGTGGTCAAACTCACCTCGACCGTCCGGTGTTCAACACGGTAGCGGATGCTGTAAAGCAAGCCGGTGCAGATGTATCGATCATTTTCGTTCCACCGGCATTTGCCGCTGACGCCATCATGGAAGCTGCCGATGCAGGCATCAAAGTGATCATCACGATTACTGAAGGTATTCCTGTAGCGGATATGCTCAAAGCCAAAGAATTTGCGAAAGACCGCGGCGCTCGCTTGATCGGACCTAACTGTCCTGGTGTGATCACCGCAGGTGAAGCGAAAGTAGGTATCATGCCTGGCTTCGTATTCAAACCAGGCACCGTAGGTATCGTTTCTAAATCAGGAACGTTGACCTATGAAGCAGCCGACCAAGTAGCCAAAGCCGGTTTGGGTGTGACTACAGCCATCGGCATCGGTGGTGACCCGATCATCGGAACAACTACCCTCGAAGCTGTTCAATTGCTTATGAACGACCCAGCTACCGAAGGCATCATCATGATCGGTGAGATCGGTGGTGAATTGGAACCTAAAGCAGCGTATTGGATCAAAGAACACGGTACCAAGCCAGTTGTAGGATTCATCGCCGGCGAAACCGCACCAAAAGGCCGTACTATGGGTCACGCAGGTGCTATCGTAAGTGGTGAAAATGAATCTGCCGCCGCCAAGAAGCGCATCATGCGTGAGTGCGGTATCCACGTGGTGGACAGTCCTGCAGAGATTGGAGCGAAGATGAAGGAAGTGCTTGCTTAGCGCGGTTTCTGGTTTCTAGTTTCTGGTTTCTGGTTACACAGATATTGGAAATTCCCATGTTTCGTCTCGACTTCGCGCAGCCTCGCCTTACGGCTCGTCAGCGCTACGCTCGAGGACCCCTATTCCGTTTTCTAACATGAAAAAATCCTGAAAGAAAAAAACTTTGTTTTTTTCTTTCAGGACTTTTTGACTTTATTGCGAGAACCCCGGTCCCTGAGCGTAACGAAGCGAAGCGCAGTGAAGTCGAAGGGCGGCTCCGGAATTGAAGCGTTTCGCCGGGGCAGTCTCAGACTGTTACCTCAACAGAGAGCTGCCGGCGATGTAACCCGCTCGTGCGGGTGTGTACTGCGGTGTTGGAAAACTCCGAACTCTGAACACCGAACCCTGAACTCTGAACTTTGTGGCTTTTTGGCTGTACATTGCGGTATGAATCTCAAATTAGGTAGTCTTCTTCTTTTTTTCGGTTTTGTATCGTTCTTCGCTGAGGCGCAGCCGGGGTTCGATCATTCGGAAAGGCTCGGATTTCAACTGGCGCAACAAATCAAACAGAATCCAAATGATTCGGCGTTGCTGGTGCAATATGCATTGCTGACGAAGTCTACGCCCTTACTCGTGGAAGTGGCCAAGTTTGACAAATATTACAACGGTGCGATCTATTTTCAATTGGCCGAAAACGAATGGAACGCCCGACGCCTAGACAATGTAACTACTTACCTCGATTCTGCTTTTGCACATGGCCATATCAATTTGGAATGGTACACGCTCAAATCACGGGTCCTTAAGGAAGAGAAATCAAAAAATCAGCGGGCATTTATTGATGAGTGCATCATCCTATTCCCTAAAGAAGCGCGATTTAAATACGATAAAGCTTACCTCCTACTTCGTTCAGATTCGTTGACGCAAGCGGATGCCATGTTTCGTGAGGCGTTTATGTTTGATCGAGAATATTCGATCTTCCCCATCACGTATTGGATTGAAGCCATTTATAAAAAAGACGAAAAGCTGGCGAAAGCATGGATCGATCAGATGAATGCATCGGTGCGAAGTATGTCGGAGGTCCAAAACGCGCATTTCTACAGCGGTTACTACTATTATTCCTTTTTCAAAGATTATCCGACCGCGGCTACCTTCTTCGATTTGTGTATAGATGATGCGGGGTTTGATGCTACCAATATAGACTATCAAAAAATCAATGGAGGAAACAACAGCTACTTCTATTATCGCGGCGTGGCCTATTATCAATTGGGAAAATTTCCAGAAGCCTACTACGCGCTATTCTACGCTTTCTTGTGGTCAATAGAGCCCATGCACTTTGACCAAGCGGTGTTATTCAAAGAATTGGTCAAAGACCATCCACGTGATCAACGACTTAAATACCTCGAAGTGGTGCACGAACTCAACTGCTGGTACACGACCAAAGAAGTTAGAAATGGGGTAGTCAAAAAAGGAATTAAAGCCATCAAAAACGAAATCGAACTCCACCCGGTGGGCACACCGCTGCATGATTATGCGAAATTCTATCTCGCCTTTGCCTATCATGTATTGGGTGAACATGACAAAGCCAAAATAGCCTTTGATGATGCGGATAAAGGACAATTTAAGCCGCACTTCAGCTATACACTCCGCGGAAAAATTTTTAATTGAACTACGAATTTACGCTCCCGGATTGCATGAGAACATTCACCACCATAGTATTCCTGATTATAGTGACATGCGCTGCCGCGCAGCCTGGATGGTCGAAGGAGGAATTTGAAGCCTATGAGATCCGATTAAAATTGGAAAAAAATCCAGGAGATCAACAACTCATTTTCGAACTGGCTTTGGTCTCCGAAAATTTGGATGAAATCAAAGCAGCGCGCCACATGGATCGCGAACATCAAGGCGCAGTAAGCTGCCATTTGGCGGAAGTGGAAATGCGCGCTCAACATTGGAAAAAAATGGAGAATGCCTTGGCAGACGCGCACCGCGATGGTTGCCGCTCCGAACGCTACTACCAACTCTTGGTTGAATTGAACAGACACATTCCGACGTCGCCCCAACAACTTCTTGAAGACATGAACGAAGGGCTCATGCATCGTCCCAATGACTATGTGTTGTTGGTCGAAAAATCGAAAGCCCTGCTTCAACTCCACCAGCCCATCGAAGCGCAAATGCTCTTTGAACGGGCGATCACCATCGAACCGCTTTATTACACCAATGAATTTCAAAATTGGATACGCCTCTGTCATGAAGCGGATCCGGAGTTGAGCAAGCTTTGGCTAGAAAAATCCCTCACCCTTATCACTACACCCAATTATGGACTGCTTGCACATTTCCACCGTGTATGGTATGGCGACATCGATCGCGCTGCGCAGGTGATGCAAATGCAATTGCATGCCGATTCGATGATGTATGGGAAAACCATCAGCATGTATACGCTACATCATCAAGTCGAATATGGTTTTATTCTCTACGAGCAAGGTGAGCGCAATAAAGCCTTTGATGTGTGGCTTAAAGCATTTGAATATTTCACCGGCCAATACCAATTGCTTCCATTTTACATGTTTGAGAGCAAATTGGTGTTGGATGGATTGCCCGGAATCGAACTCGACAATTACAACATCAATTACAGTGGTGAAGCTTTCAAACAAGAAATTGATCGACTGCGTTTCCAACATCCTGAAGATCTCTTCATTCCCTTCTTTCGCAATCTGCCTGACTACAGATGGCTCAATATGCAACAGCGCAAAGATGCGGATGGATTTGTGATGGCGTATGAAGCCTTACGCCACATTCCGGATGGCTTGAAGCACGCCAATTTGATCAATTATTACGCGGCTTCCATGTACTATTACTTTGGAGATACAAATTATGCAAATACGTATTTTAGTATTGCCGAAGAAGACGATTACCGTCCCACATTTTATTATCAATTAGCGCAATACCTCAACCGCTAATGCGCGTGACACCGGTAGGATATTCCGTCAAAATTTTTTCTCTAATCCATGCATAATCCGCGTCGTTGTTCACGAAATCGCGATTGGTGGTATCGATGATCACCACGCGTAGATGCTCGTGTTGACGAATAAATTCCAAATACTGTTGTTGGATATTCTCTAAATATTCCGCCGTGATGTGTTTTTCATAATCACGACCGCGCTTGCGGATATTGAGCAGCAACTGATCCACATGTTGATACAAATACACCAACAAATCCGGTTTGGGCGTATTCGACTCCACGATCTCGTACATCTTCACAAAAAGGTTGTACTCGTCGCTTTGGAGGTTGTTTTTAGCGAATATCTGGCACTTATTGATGAAGTAGTCCCCGATCACCTTTGGAGCGAATAAATCCTCGCTAATGAGGTCGCGTTTCAATTGAGAAAAGCGTTCCGATAAAAAACTGAGCTCAAGCGGAAAGGCATAACGCTCCGGTTGCTCGTAAAATTTGGGGAGAAAAGGATTGTCGGCGAATTCTTCCAAAATCAAGCGGGCCGACAATTCGGATGAAATGCGCGTGGCCAAGCTGGTTTTGCCCGCACCAATATTTCCTTCGATCACTATGTAGCGATACGGACTCATACCGCCTTCACCTCTGCGGTATCTTCACAACCCGCGAGCAATTGTGTCACTGTTTTTTTCAATACCGGATGCATGAATTCCCCGGCAATGTCGCTCAAGGGCTTCAATACAAAACGACGCATGTGCATGCGGGGATGCGGCACCGTGATGTGTTCTTCGTCCACAATTTCCTCATTGTAAAACAACACATCCACATCCATTTCGCGCGATTTGTAGCCCTCAGCGCTGCGTTCACGACCATAAAATTCTTCCAATTCTGCGATCTCATCCATCAATTGCGTCAAGGTCAATGTCGATTCTACATGCAACACTTGATTTAAAAAATCGGGGGCACCTTCCATGCCCCAAGCGGGCGATTGATAAATGGGCGACTCAGCGAGGATATCGCCAATATTGAACATGATGAAGTCCCTTGTTTCTTCAAGGTTTTCTTCGCGGTTGCCGAGGTTTCCGCCGATGCAGAGATAGATGCTGTTTGATGCCATGCGGCAACGAAAGTACGCAGGTCTGATTGACTTTGAAAAAAGCTATTCACCATTAAGTCATTTTCTTGACCGCTTGTGTAAAGTGTGCCCGCGCCTAAGCCCTTGAAAGGTAGTTTCGTATCCTAATTCGAAATTTACGTCCTATGAATTTTTTAAAGAATGTACTCGCATCAGCGTTGGGCACCTTCGTGGCCTTCCTTCTCATGCTGATTGTATTTGTGCTCATCATCATGGTCGCTGCTTTCTCTAGCAATGACAAGGTGAGTGTGAAAGACAATTCAATTCTCCATATCGAACTCAACCAAGAAATTGCCGAGCGCGGCAACGAAAACGGTGGACAGTTTGACCCCAGCACTTTTCAGACAAAACAAAGCATGGGCTTGGATCATTTCATCGCCGATTTGGCCTATGCCAAAACCGATAGCAAGATTCAAGGCGTGTTTTTGGAAATCGGCAATTTTGCTGCTTCGCCGAGTACCGTGTATGACATGCGCAAAGCCATTAGCGATTTCAAATCATCCGGCAAATGGATTGTGGCCTATTCCGAAAACTACAGCCAAGGCGCGTACTACGTAGCCAGCGCTGCCAATGAAGTGTATATGTATCCTACGGGAACATTTGATTGGCGCGGCTTGAGCGCAGAGATCATGTTTTACAAACAGATGCTCGACAAATTGGAAATCGAAGCCCAAGTGATTCGCGGCCCGAACAACAAATTCAAGAGCGCTGTAGAGCCATTTATCTACGATCACATGTCACCTGAGAACAAAGAACAAATCTCCACATTCGTGGGCGATATGTGGCGCACCATGTGCGAAGGCATTGCTGCAGATCGCGGCGTGACCGTTGATTTCCTGAATCAAGCCGCCGATTCATTGACTTTCCGCGACGTGCGTAAAGTAAAAGAAGCGGGTCTATTGAACGGGCTTTCTTACCGCGACGAAGTGATCAGCTTGATGAAAACCAAAGTAGGACTTGATGCGCAAGCCGAAAAAGGATTCAACTTGATTGCGATGAGTGATTATCACGGCACTGCCAAATCAGAAGTAGAAAGCGACAACAAAATTGCCGTGGTATACGCAGTCGGTGCCATTGAAAGTGGCGAAGGCGATGACGAAACCATTGGTAGCGACCGTATCGCGAAAGCCTTGCGCGATGCGCGTTTGAATGAAAAAGTAAAAGCCATCGTATTGCGTGTCAACTCCCCAGGTGGAAGTGCTTTGGCCTCCGATGTTATCTGGCGCGAAACGCAATTGATTCGCGACAGTGGCAAACCGCTTGTGGTATCGATGGGCGACTATGCCGCATCCGGTGGGTATTACATCGCCTGCAATGCCAACAAAATTTACGCGAATCCGACCACCCTTACAGGTTCCATTGGTGTATTTGGCGTCGTGCCCAATATGCAGAAATTCTTCAACAACAAATTGGGTCTCACCTTCGATTCATACGAAACCAATGCGCATGCCGGCATGCTGTCTGTCACCAAGCCATTTGATGACGTTGAAATGAAGGCCATGCAAGACATCATTGCGCAGATCTACGACGATTTCACCTCCAAAGTAGCGACAGGTCGCGGCAAGACACAGGCCGAGGTAGACAGCATCGGACAAGGCCGTGTATGGAGTGGCGAAGACGCGAAGAATCTTGGTTTGGTCGATGAAATGGGCGGATTGAATGATGCGATCAAAAGTGCTGCGCAGATGGCGGGGTTGAGCGAATATGAAATGATCAATTATCCGAAGTTGATCGATCCGTTTGAAGAATTGATTAGCGATCTCACCGGACAAAAACAAGCGTCCGTGATGCAGGAAATTTTCGGCGATCACTATGTTATTTTTGAAAATGTAAAGTCCATTCAAAATATGAAAGGACCGCAGGCACGCTTGCCGTTTGTATTGGAGATTCGATAATATGAATGAAAAATTATCCATGGACGCGTTGGGGCGTATGACACCCGAAGCGTTCAAGGCCGCAGAAAAGATACCCGTTGTGTTGTTGCTTGAGAATATTCGCAGCGGCCTCAACGTAGGAAGTTTGTTCAGATCAGGAGATGCCTTTCGATTGAAAGGCATCTTCTGTATCGGCTATACGCCCGTTCCGCCGCACAGAGAAGTCTTAAAAAGCGCATTGGGCGCAACGGAAACAGTAGATTGGGATCACCGCGAAGATGCGGTGCAGTTGATCACCGAATTGAAGGCTGCGGGCTTTCAGTGCATGGCCATCGAGCAAACTTCGCAGTCGATTGAGTTGAATAATTTCATCCCCGATCCTACACGCCCATTGGCCTTGGTCTTAGGCAACGAAGTAGACGGAGTCAGCCAAGCCGCCATCGACGCCTGCGAAGGCAGCATCGAAATCGCCCAACACGGCACCAAGCACAGCTTGAATGTAGCGGTGTGTGGTGGGATTGTGTTGTACGCGTTGCATAGCAAGCTCTAGGCGGCAGGCTGCAAGCTTCAGGCTTCAATCGGTCCACACTCGCGCCAGCGAGTTACACACTCGCACCAGCGAGTTACACCGGAGCGAAGCGACGCACACACTCGCACCAGCGAGTTACACCCCCGCACAAGCGGGGCACAGCGCCGGCAGCTCACTCCTGCGGCAAAGCACAAAGGCTCCCCCGGCGAAAAGTCTTTCCCATCCTCACCAATTTTCCACTAGCTTCGAACACAAATTTGTTGTAATCCAAACCACCCCATGACCGAAGAAAGACTCGCCGTATTGATCGATGCCGACAACGTGCCCTATGCCAACGTAAAACAGATGTTGGAAGAAATTGCTAAAAACGGCACGCCCACCATCAAGCGTATTTATGCCGATTGGACGAAGCCAACATTATCCGGCTGGAAAAATGTGCTATTGGAAAATGCGATAACGCCCATTCAGCAATACAGCTATACCAGCGGAAAAAACTCCAG
>JBMOFW010000080.1:0-11863 GCA_049318685.1 Flavobacteriales bacterium | reverse complement strand
TTGTAAATGCAATACTACCATAATATTATTGTGTAGTAATCTTAATTCGAGCCCGGGTTTTCAAATCCGGGCTTTTTTATTTTTAGCTTAAAGAACAATCTAAGCTATTTTTTATTACTTTTGATTTGTATTTGTACCTTAATTAATAAAAGATATATAAAATGCTTAAAAATATATTCAAAGGTAAAGATGTTACTTTTAAACCGAAACTCTTTACTACCTTAAAGGGATATACCAAACAACAATTTACATCAGACCTTATTGCAGGTGTTATTGTTGGTATTGTGGCACTTCCACTTGCTATTGCATTTGGTATTGCATCAGGAGTTGCTCCTGAAAAAGGTTTGATAACAGCAATTGTTGCAGGTTTTTTGATTTCAGCACTTGGAGGCAGCCGTGTTCAAATCGGAGGTCCTACAGGAGCTTTTGTTGTAATTGTGTATGATATTGTTCAAAAATATGGTCTTGAAGGACTTATTATTTCAACAATTATGGCGTCGACGTGCGCAGCATACGCTACCCTGGATTGATCGGATTTCGCTCTGAACCGGGCGGTGGAACAACAGATTATGCGGTAGATATATTCTATCATGCGCTCCAAACTGGACATTACGACTGTTTTCTTGATGAAAATACCAACTTACCCATGATGATGATGGAAGACGCCATTCGCGCCACCATCCAAATTATGGAAGCACCAAAAGAGCAAATTAAAATTCGCTGCAGTTACAATTTGGCGGGCATTAGTTTTACTCCCGCAGAGCTTGCTCACGAGATTCAAAAACATTTGCCTGCATTTACAATTGGTTATGCCCCTGATTTTCGTCAAAAATTAGCCGATTCGTGGCCCAATAGCATTGACGATAAGGAAGCCCGCGCCGATTGGGGATGGCAACATGAATATGATTTGAGTAAGCTGACATCCACCATGATTTCTGAAATCAGTAAGAAAAAGGGTATAACAGTGTAACTCTTCATCTTGAAGTGCCGTAAGAGAGGACAAACCCTAACCCGGTTGAAACCTAACTTACAGAAATGAAATTCAGTTTATATACTCTAAAGCTACCTTTGGCTTTGGTCGTAAGCCTGCTGCTGACTTCGGTCTCCATAGCCAGCAACAGGAACCAACACGATCAAACAGGCCTTAAGCAAGGCTACTGGGTAATCACAGCAGAAATGAGTGGCGATCGTTCGTATCCCACCGGTGCTAAAGTCGAAGAAGGTTTTTACAAAGATGATTTGCGAGATGGTGTTTGGAAGAAATACTATCCAAATGGAAAAATGCGCAGTGAAATAACGTATGCTCTCGGCAAACCTCATGGATATTATGTTACATACTATACCAACGGCGGCATTGAAGAGCAAGGCAATTGGATTGATGAAAAAAATGTAGGAGAATTTAAGCGCTACTATGAAAATGGCAAAGTTCACCAGCATTTTTATTTCAATGAACAAGGCAAGCGTCACGGTATTCAATATTATTTTCACGAAAACGGCAATCCTGCACTTGTAGTAGACATCAAAAATGGCGTCGAATCCGGATTACAGAAACGTTACAATCCGGATGGCACTTTGGCCGAAGAAAAGATTTTTGAGAATGGAAAAGTAAAAGCCGGTTCGACGAAGACCTACAAACAACCTAAAGCCATCGAACAGAAAGCAGATCCATACAATCCGGAAATCGGCACGGAAGTAGCCACAGACCGTGGAAAATTCAAAACCAACCCAGCAATTCCATTCGAACAAAACGGATACAACACGCTATACGATGTCAATGGAAACATCACGCAGAGCGGTGAATTTAAAAATGGCAAATTGTTCAATGGAAAATGGTACCGTTACAATAGTTCAGGAGTATTGGTGAAAATCGATTTATTCCGCAAGGGCAAATACATTGGCACTGGAACCTCAGAAGACGAAAACTAACAACAACAAGCATACTTAGAAGAAGCCGCAGTATATTTCGATATGCTGCGGTTTTTTTTGAAGAAAAACCCCATCCCTTTATTTACTTTGCACTATGGAGCAAAAGCTAGTTATCTACAACAGTCTTTCTCGAAAAAAAGAAGATTTCGTTCCCGCACACGAAGGCCACGTCGGCATGTACGTGTGTGGTCCAACGGTGTACAGTGATGTACATCTCGGCAACGTGCGGACTTTCCTCACTTTTGATATTGTGTTTCGATACCTTCAGTTTATCGGATACAAAGTGCGTTATGTCCGCAATATTACCGATGTAGGGCACTTGGTGGGTGATGGTGACGAAGGTGAAGATAAGATTGCTAAAAAAGCCCGACTCGACAACCTCGAGCCGATGGAAGTCGTGCAGAAATACACGAATGGTTTTCACGACGTGATGCGTCTTTTCAATATTCTCAACCCGTCAATCGAACCTACTGCCACCGGACACTTGGTCGAGCAAATTGAAATGGTACAACAAATCATTGACAATGGCTATGCTTATGAAAGCAATGGTTCTGTTTATTTTGATGTCCGCAAATTCAACGAAAAATATCCCTATGGTAAACTGAGTGGCCGTGTCATTGACGAATTGTTGACGAATACACGTGATCTCGACGGACAAGACGAGAAACGTGATCCACTCGATTTTGCAATTTGGAAAAAAGCTGAGCCGCAACACTTGATGCAATGGAATAGCCCATGGGGCAAAGGGTTCCCAGGTTGGCATTTGGAATGTTCAGTAATGAGCACCAAATATCTCGGTAGCACATTCGACATCCATGGTGGTGGAATGGATTTAAAATTTCCTCACCACGAATGCGAAATTGCTCAAAACGTGGGTGCCTGCGGTCACGAACCTGTCCGCTATTGGATGCATGGAAATATGCTCACCGTAAATGGTCGTAAAATGGCCAAGAGCGAAGGAAATGGTTTCACTCCCGAAGAACTCGTAACAGGCAATCACAAACTGCTTGACAAAGGGTACAGTCCAATGACTGTGCGTTTCTTCATGCTGCAATGCCATTACACGAGCACACTTGACTTCAGCAATGAAGCCCTACAAGCCGCCGAAAAAGGATATAAACGCATGATAGAAGCATTGAAATCTGCTTCACAAATCAAGGCCTCTTCTACCAGCGACGAACATATTGATGCATGGAGACAACCGTGCTTTGATGCTATGAATGATGACTTCAATACACCTATTCTGATTTCACATTTGTTTGACGGTGTGCGTATCATCAATTCAGCGAAAGACGGCAAAATTCAATTGACTCAAGGAGATATCGACCTGCTTATCGCTACATTCGAAGGATTCTTGTTTGATGTATGTGGTTTGAAAATGGAAGAAGCCACAGGAAATGATCAATTATCGGACGATTTGATGAAGTTCATTTTAGACATGCGTGCTGATGCCAAAGCAAAAAAAGACTTTGCTACGTCCGATTTGATTCGTGATCGATTGGCCGAATTGAAAATTCAAATAAAAGATTCTAAAGAAGGCACCACTTGGAGTGTCAACGACTAACCATGAAAAAAATCATCCGCCATCCTTTTCTTGCAGCTGTGACCTTTAGTGCTGTACTTCTTTTTTCATGTCAAGGATGCAATGAACCTCCGGCTCCACCCACACCAGAAAATAAAGTGACTCCTGCTGCGACCTATCCCGAATTCAATCCAGACAGTGCTTACCAGCACATCAAAACACAGGTTGATTTTGGACCACGTGTTCCTCAATCAGCAGCGCACAAAGCTTGCGGTGATTTCCTCGTGACCAAATTGAAAAGCTATGGAGCAAACGTGATCGAGCAGACTGGAGATGTGACCACATTTGATGGCAAAACATTTCCACTTCGTAATATTATTGGTGAATTCAATCCTTCAGCGAAAAAGCGTATCATGCTTGCTGCACACTGGGATACACGTCCATTTGCTGATAAAGACCCGGACGAATCCAAATGGCGTAAACCCATCGACGGGGCCAATGACGGTGCATCAGGAGTAGGTGTATTGCTCGAAATTGCACGATTGATTTCTGTACAACAACCTAAACTTGGTGTCGACATTGTTTTCTTTGATGTCGAAGATTATGGTAAACCCGAATGGGCACCGGACGACGAATCTGGATCAGATGCCTATACGTGGTGTCTTGGCTCCCAATATTGGATGAAACAGCCGCATAAAATGAGCTATACAGCGGAGTGTGGCGTTTTGCTTGATATGGTGGGTGCGAGCGGTGCAACTTTCAGAAAAGAAGGCAAATCAACCCGCAGTGCAATGTCTGAGGTGGCGCTTGTTTGGAGCGCTGGAGCTAAATTAGGCTATGGTGCTTATTTCGTCGACGAAGAAATGCCCGAGATTGTAGATGACCATCAATTCATGAACATGGCGGGAGTACCCTCACTCGATATTATCGACATGCGTCCGGAGGTGAAAGCTATGGGCTTCCAAGGATATGGCTTTGGATCATTCCATCACACACACAACGATAATATTTCTGTCATCGACAAGAATACGTTGAAAGCTGTGGGTCATACTGTGACTCACTTCTTGTACAATTACCGTTGATTGTATTGCACGGCCAGATAGTAGTATGGCTGCATCATATGATGTACTACAAAATTCGATGTGCCGTTAGGAAAACGAGAATAATAATTCTGATCGCCTTGCAAAACAATGGGCACTCCTGTGCGCACAAAATTTGCAGAACCTTTGAAAACGGGACGCTTGTAGCAGGGCAGCGATTTTGATATGTATTTATTCGCTTTGCGCCCCAAGTATTTTTGATACACTTTTTCTGCTTTGCGTGGATGTTTGTTTAGCTTTCTAAAAACCATTTTTAATACAAAGCGCTCGGCAAATTTCTGCGAAGCTAAAATGGCGGCCGGATCCGTAAATGGATTCGTTTTACTAAAATCT
The DNA here is from genome assembly GCA_049318685.1 of Flavobacteriales bacterium. GTDB lineage: Bacteria > Bacteroidota > Bacteroidia > Flavobacteriales_D > Sanyastnellaceae > JAIXWP01. The sequence goes on along the minus strand of JBMOFW010000080.1, from coordinate 6,982 downwards.
GTGCTCGTCTGCACAGTGGCCGGAGTTTCCGGAACCCAATCATCTGCATTCACTGCGTTGTATGCCCAACCACCATGAGTGATTGTTTCGAAGTCATAAGCATACTGTGTATTGCCCGGTTTAGGGGCGGCAAAAAAAATGGATTTGAATTGTGCATCCAAGGGGATCTCCCCTTTCTCTTTCATATGCAAAAATTGCGAAGTGAGAAAATATCCGATAGCACCTCCCTGACTGTGCCCAAGAATAATAAAGTCTTTCACTCCGGCCCGATACAATGAATCAAATCTGGGTTTGATATCATTGAAGAGATAAGCAAAACCAATGACCCAGCCTGCATGCACTGTGGCACCTTCCCTATCGCTGAGATGATATGAGAAAGTGCTATTTTCATTCAATTCAATTGATCCATTCGCGTCGATCATTGCTGAATAATAATTCTGTAGCCAACTCTCCGGAGCAGAAGTTGTTCCGCGTATGCTCATAACAGCCACTTTTTGGTCCGACATCCACAAATCCCAGCGGTTGTCCAAGCCACTAATGGGAGAACGATAAATCATTCGGTGGTGCGCCGGATCTGGAATGCCATTAAAAAAAGAGCTATCCCCTTGTCGCGAATAAATACGCACCATTTCCTCAAACTCAGATGCGATAAAACCAGGTTGCAAACTTTGTGCGTTCCCTATTACAAAAGAGAACAAAACAAAAGCGAGCAGAATATTCTTCATATTAGAAATCGAGATTCAGCGATAGATAGAAAACACGAGGGAGCACCTTGTGGTCATCCACACCCCAGGCCCAATCGGCTCTTACGAAATATCCTAAAACGCGGGATCGGACACCAAAGCCGTACCCATAGACAATGGGTTCCTTATTATTTTCAACGACCACGGTTATTGGATTTTGAGAAACCGTGGTTTGATTAAACAAATTTTCATTGCCATAAGGTGACTTACCCGTCCATGCGCTTCCCGCATCAAAGAAACTAATGATTTGGAAATTTTCTATAAAATCACTTTTGATAGGTTTCTTCTTAAAATATTTGAAAATAGGCCATCGCAATTCCGCGTTGATCAGCGCAAAAGAGTTTCCATTTCGTGAGTTGATATAAAAACCTCGCAAAGGCCCCATGAAGGTTTGATGATAGAATACGGAAGTATCCAAATCGGGTAAAGAATTATCAATACGCTGATTAATCATCCAGTTGTCGACGCCACCGAGATAATGGGCAAGCTTATAACGCCCAAACGAGGTGGAAGCGGAAAACCGGACAGCCGCAATTAAATCGCGATGCACCTTTTGATAATGACGAAAATCAAAACCCACGACATTAAAATCTGTTTTTTGATCCAATACATTCGGGCGTTGATAACGTTCTATCCAAAGTTTATAACGTGTGCCATTGTATAGATTCAACCCTTTTGAAATCGTATTGTCAAATACATACTCCAAACGCGCTCCTACCTGATAATAGTAGCGATTAGGAATAATCAAACTGGTTTGATCAATACTACTTGTCACGTTTCGATCTTGGCGGGCCATTGCTGTAAATCGCAACGAACTCAATTCAGTAAACGGATACTTCCATTGATAAGAAACTGCTGTAGTGTGAATCTTGTAGTAATTGTAATTATCTACCGACGACTGCGCCAGTCGCTGGAAAGTAAACTTTCTATCGATGCGCTCCTTTAAATTTTCATAGCTTACTCCAAAATCATTGTTTTGAAGATTGATAGCCAAACGAACACCGCCCACCAATTTATAATCCTCAAACAAATCACTCAATCCAAACTTGGTCAGCGCCGAAGCTCCCGGATTAATGCTTGAAGGCGAGGTAAATTTTTGATAGAATGCGTTTGAAAAACTATTGTCTAGCTGAGACAGCACAAAATCCGTTGCAAAATTCAAACGATACCCGCGGCTTTTCGGAATTTCAACGATCTGACTGGCAGAATCCACTTGTGGTGCTAAGCCATTCTCTGTCATTTCTTGCACCCGCACTACCTCTTTTTCATAGGTATAATTTTTCTTCTCATCTTCAAATTGGTAATTACGAATGTCAATTTCATTTTCTTCCAAAGAATCAACAGGCGCTCCCAATATTTCAACCATTTTTCCTTCATTCTCCGAATTCGGTGATGGATTTATTCTACCTCCTCTTGCGTTCAATACGGCATCATTATCGCGCTTGCCCTTGTAGACATAGGGTTTGTTATCCTTTTTAAATACCAATGAATAATCTCCCGTCAGGTGATTAAAATTGTATTCACTCGGGTTGCGTGGGAAATCACTAAGCAATTCAGCGACGGTGAAGTAGCGATAATGAATAGCAGTGTCAATTTGTGCGATTGTGCTGTCAATACGCGCCAAATAGCGATTATCCACACCGGTACCGTTACTCAAATACGTATAACGTTTCGACGCATATGGATAGGGATGATGTTCATCCTCTTTGGGAGTATTGGTAATTCGCTCCAATTGACTGCTTCGAGTAGCCAAATCATAGACAAAAATATCTTTATTCAAATTTTGTAGATCACCTTGATTCTCTATTCGCAGCGTATCGTCATTGCGATTGCTGGCAAAAATGATGCGTTCATCATTATCTACAAATCGAGGATGCATATCATCAAAAACATCGTTGGTAAGCTGTTCTTGATTGTTCCCAATTACTTGATACAAGTATAAATCCGTTCTTCCCTTATTTGTGCCACTGAAGATTATTTTCTTTCCATCATTGCTGTATTGCAAATCGATTACTTTTTCGATTCGGAAAAGTTCTTTTTCAATACGTTCTTTTTCTGTCAACTGATAATTGCCTATGAATGCGCGGCCACGATATTCAAACGTGTAAGTCAATACTTCCGAGGAAGGATGCCAAGCCAAAACAGGAAAACTATCATCCACCAATCGATCCAACTTATATTCTTTCTTGACTATGCGTTCGAGTTTTTGCTTCTCATAGTCATAAATCCAAATTTTATATTGGCCCATTTCATTGGTCACGAATGCGAGTTTGTTGCCATCAGGCGATAATTCGAATTGGCTATAGACGTATTTCTTTTTAAACTTTATGGGAAGATCGCCCATCAGTTTAGCTTGTTTTTTCCAAGCTTTCCATTCACTCTTGGGCGCATCATTTGCGGGTTTGGTTTTGTATCCGGGAATAACAGCCGAACGTGTTGCGCTATATTTTTCTTTGTAATAAGCTAAAAATTCATTCGTTACAGATTCCAATGAAAGCCCAAGCACAAAAAGAAAACCGCTTTCCACATTACGACTTAAACGCGTCATATAAAGAATGTTGGGAATTACGTTCTCACCGTACACATCGCTGATATACCGCCAGAAAGCATGACCAACCAAAGTTGATTCTTTGCCAGTTAGACGGTTGATAGACCCTATTTTTTTCTTCTCCACTAAATCACGCATAAAATTATCCGACTCGGGATATTCTCTCGCTGACGCATATGCAAGAATTCCCTCTTCATACCATTTGGGCATGCTAAACAACGTCGAACTTTTAACCACGTCTTTCCAATCGCCACCGTACATCATTTCTTTAAACACAACACGAGAAAGGCCTTCACGAATTTGTCTTTCCAGATGAAAATGATCTCCCTCATAGTAGACAAACATCTTCGACCCCATGATACGCGCTGCACCTCCAATATTGTATTGATCATCATTGGAAATACCAATATTTGATTGTCTGAATTCGCTTTGTTTGGCATAGCTCAACACCTGAATTTTATCCTCAATTTCATAATCGAAAAACTGTTGAATGTCTTTCAGATTTTTTTCAGCAGATACCAATACATATTGTGCGAGTTGTTCTCCACCTTGATAATAGTAAACTTCAAAATTCTCGGTGGGATAATAAAACCATTCATAATCTCTGTACTGAACCCGATTCTTTCCGAATTCCAAATATGAACCCTGGTAGAACTGGGCGTTCACTGAAAGCGCTCCAACGGTCAAGAAGAATACGGCGAGTAAATATTTGAATGTGTTTTTCACCATGTGTGAGGGCTAATTTAACGAAATTGCGTCCAAATCGTATCCATGAATATTCAGATCTTCACTTTCAATGCATTTCAGGAAAATACCTACCTCCTTATTGGGCAGACGGGCCATTGCATCATCATCGACCCTGGCATGACCGACCCTGAGGAAGATCAGGTTTTATTTAGTTACATACAGTCAAACCAACTAAAGCCCTCCATGGTTCTCAATACGCATTGTCATATTGACCACATCATGGGGGTTCAGGCGTGCTTAGATCAATATCACATTCCTTTTCTGGCTCACGAAAAGGAGCGTGCGGTCATTGATCGGGGGGGCTCCGCTGCGCTCAATTGGAATATTCCATTTCGCGGTTGCCCTTATCCTGATAGGCATATTGATGAAGGAGAAATAATCGATTTGGATGGATTCCGCTTGGAAGTATTATTTGTCCCCGGACATTGTCCCGGTCATTTGGCTTTTGTTGATCGCTCCTCAAAATTTGTTGTGGGTGGGGATGTTCTATTTAAAGGCAGTGTAGGTCGGGTTGATTTACCTGGGTGCAACAAACAAGATTTAATTGATTCTGTGCAGCAAAAAATGTATGCACTGCCCGACGATTTTGCTGTTTTGCCAGGACATGGAGAAATGACTACGATTGGTGCAGAAAAGAAAACGAATCACTTCATCCGAAGCACGGATGTGTCTTTTTAATTAGGCTTTTCTGAGGGTAAAAGCAAAAGTGGATCCCACGTCAGTGCTACTTCGCACACTGATTGTTTGCTTATGTGCTTCAATAATGTGCTTGCAAATGGCCAAACCCAGACCACTTCCACCTTCATGGCGAGAGCGGCTCTTGTCTACGCGATAAAATCGTTCAAAAATTCGAGGCAAATGCTCTTTTGACATACCTATTCCATTGTCGGCTACTTCAATTAGAATATTATCATTCATGTCATAGAAACGAATACGCGTCTCACCGTTTTCATTGCCATAATTGATACTATTCACCAACAGATTCGTGAATACTTGTTCGATCCGCTTTTTATCTGCCATCACCATGATGGGTTTTTCGGCCGGATTTTTTAAGCGTAAAACGATATTCTTTTCGCGTGCTTGCTGCTCAAGCGACTCGATCATATGCTTAGATAATTCAACAATGTCGAACTTCTTCATATCGATCATCAACCCTTCACTTTCAATCCGGGTGATTTGATCAAGATCCTGAATGAGATCAGCCAATCGGTCACTGTTTCGGGCTGCTTTGGTCAAGAATTTTCGTGTCAATTCCGAGTCATCCAAATCACTTTCAAGCAAGGTGTCAATATAACCTTGGATATTAAAAACCGGTGTTTTTAGCTCGTGAGCGAGGTTGCCAATAAATTCACGACGGAAGTTTTCTGTCGCCTGCAAGTCTTTGATTTCCTTAATTTTTTCCTCGGCCCAATCGGCCACTCGCTCGTTCAATCCTGAAAGAACGTCTTCACTCATTCGGATGCGCGGTTTCACATCTCCGCCCTGCGTTTTCATCGAGTGAATGGTTTTAAAAATAATCTTCACCTTGCTATAAAGGAAGCGTTCGATGAAATTAAAAACGATAAAATATGAAATAAAGAATCCAAGAATAACAAACATGATCAACCAAATCCATTCGAATTCGCGATCAAGGAAATAGACTAATAAAAAGTAAGTGAGCGCTAATAATCCTGTGATTAGCGCGGCTGAATTGAGGGCGACTTTCTTGGGTGAGGTTTCTGCCATTAAGGCTCAAATTTATAACCTACTCCCTTTACAGTTTTAAAATTATCATCACCAAGTTTTTCGCGAAGTTTGCGGATATGCACATCGATGGTGCGATCACCTACGATAACATCATTTCCCCAAACACTCGTTAAGATATGCTCTCTTGTGAAAACACGACCGGGAGCAGAGCACAAAAGGGCAAGCAATTCAAACTCTTTTTTAGGAAGGTTCAACTCTTTGCCGTCTTTAACAACGATATAGCGGTCTTTATCAATGACAATTCCATGCTCAGGAATAGCTTTTTCTGCAGCTTCAATACCCGTATTTCTTCTCAACAAAGCTTTTACACGAGAAACCAAAACGCGTGGCTTGATGGGCTTTGCGATATAATCATCTGCACCCGCATCAAAACCAGCTATTTGAGAATAATCCTCACTGCGCGCAGTCAGGAAAGCAACGATTACATTCTTAAGGCGCTGGTCATCGCGAATTTCGCGACATGTTTCCATGCCATCCATGCCGGGCATCATAACATCGAGCAAAATCAATTCAGGTAGTTCTTTACGTGCGATTTCGAGACCTGTTTTGCCATTGTTAGCCGTAAATACTTCATACCCCTCTTTCTCCAAATTGAACCCGATTAGATCCAAAATATCCTGCTCATCATCCACCAGAAGTACTTTTTGCTTGCTCATTTGCTTGATTTTGCAATTATTTCGATGACAAAACTAGCTTCGTCTCGTTAAGCTAAAGTTAAACCAACCTTAACTGATGGCGAAAAGTCATTTGGAAAAAATTTTCATCTACGCAAAAATAGGACTTATTTCGGCCCATGAATTCAAATTTTTATAGTGGTAAAATTGCTTGGATCACCGGCGCTTCAAGTGGTATTGGTGAGCAGCTCGCCATACAGCTGGCCAAACAAGGCGCTGAGCTCATATTATCTGCCCGAAGAGCCGATGAATTGGAACGAGTAAAGGGCGCATGTGCTCCAGCGAAATGCACCATTATTCCTATGGATCTGGGCGATGAGCAATCTGTTAGAAAAGCAGGTGAAATGGCACTTGGCTTATATCCGAGAATAGATTTTCTCTTTAACAATGGAGGAATTAGCCAACGAAGCTTGACTTTGGAGACCGAATTAAGTGTAGATCGGAAAATATTCGAGGTTAATTTTTTTGGCAATATTCTCCTCTCCAAAATGCGCATGCATTTTCCGCCAATCTTCCATCGTAGA
>JBMOFW010000079.1:0-12141 GCA_049318685.1 Flavobacteriales bacterium | reverse complement strand
CTGGTGCATCAAATGAATAGTGGAGTAGGAGGTTGGTCCAAAGTGGACTGGTATTATCGATTCCTTGATTCATGAGCGTGGTCAAATCGGCAGCTTCCAAAGCCTGATTGAAAACCATAAATTCATCAATTGCTCCTCGATAGTAGTTGGTCCATCCAGCGGCAGCTCCAATATGGAACTTCACGATGTCTTCCAACGGATTGTCTTTGCCGCTTCCGGTATGCCATTGTGCACCATTCAAATAGATTTTCATCTCACCAGTAGTGGTATTTTTTGTAAATGCCCAATGATTCCATTTGCCCTCGTACTGCCCAGTCGTAGCAGCTTTATCGATGCGGTCGTAGCCATCGTCGTAGCCGGCATCCCAGTACACTCGTCCATTGCTCCAAGGAAGATGTGAATTCAGTACGCGTTGATTTTGACTATTCACCCCTTCGAAGGCAGTACCATCTTCTGGTTGAAATTCAGGAGTGCCAAATTGCCAAAATGAAATGGTGATTTGATCGTTGATAGTAGCAAAAGCACCAGCCGGTACCACCACTTTGTCAGCGCCATCGAGCTTTAATGCACGATTTGCTCCACTATAACTCAATCCCGAACCGGGCATGGTTTCGCCAAAAATCGAAACGCCCGCATTTTCTTCAGTATTCGTGTAAGAAATATCGATGAGTATGTTCGATAAACCATTCCAATTGTATGGTGCAGAAAAATTAAATTCGGTGAGCGTATTCTCATTTAAATACGTGTCGAAGTGATAGACCTCTGTCCATCCCGTTTCGCTCCAATTGGTTTGAACTGCGGTGGTCACTGTTTTTATCCGAATGCGCAAATGTTTGAACATTCCCGAGCCGTTTTCCGTAAGTAGCGCGATTTTATCAATGTCGCCAGCAGCAAGTCCAGATGCAACAAGCTCATCAGCAGTCCAAACAAATTGAGCGCGATTGGTAAGCGCTCCTGCAAAAATGCCGTTAGAACTTACTGTAGCTGCGCCAACTTGAAATTGTGTTTCATCCCCAACCAAAGTCAGAATGGTATTATTCTGCTCATATTGCTGAATATCCGCAACCGGTGTTGAGCTGAGGTTTGCTGATAGAAAATTTTGAGAGGCGAGCTGGAAGTGCGGATGCCAAACAAAGTCAGAGTCGTTTACACCAGTGTGTTGATATAGGTAAGTATACGTGAGGTAATCCCATTCTCCACATGGGAAGCCCAAGCTACCCGCAGTACCATCTTCAAAGCATTTAAGCGTGTGGTACATCAATATTTTTTGATACGAAACGTCGTCTGCCGGAAAATCGAAAAATCGTCTTCCAGGACTATCGTAGGCCTGCGCAGGGTTGTTTTGTTCTTCGAACGTAAACGTCTGAACAATGGTGGTGTCGCCTGGATTGGCAAGAGAAGCGATTGAAATGAAAGTCAAAAAAAATAGGGACAGAGATGCTTTCATGAAAATTTCGTTTTTTCAAAGAAAGAATCAAAGTCCCCATTTTACCAAATCAAAGTTTGGCAGATTTAGGAGGGCAAGGTTATTTTTTCACTTCAGCAATTGCGTCAATGTCGCATTGTACGGACAGTTTGAAGTTAACCGGCGTTTGAGAAACCAACCCATTCAAATAAATTTTCAAGCCGTTTGTATCTAAAAAGTACTGTTGAATTTTTTCGACGGCGGCATTTTCAAAATCCAATTTCACGTGCTCGGTGTTGTCCATACTCGCTTGCAAACTGATATCATTTAATCCAAATTCAGTTCCTGCAGCAGTTGAATTGCGATTTCCAAATCCAAGACTTCCATTCATGGTCGTCGCCGGATCATTATAATATTCAAATACCTTATATTTTATAGCAACCAATTCGTATCGCTTGATGTTGTCGGCATATTTAGCCAAATCTGCATTTTCAGTCAAAATATCGATCAAACCTGAAAGGTCAATTGTTGCAGAACCATTATTGTCAGTTGTTGCGCTTACATCAAATGTGTAGTAGGCGGTTGTAGAAAAACGCTTTTCTTTCATCTTATCACATCCGGAGAAGAGGAAAACAGTAGCCACGAGGGCAATGGAAAAGTAAATCGATTTCATGGTGTTGTTATGTGTTTAGCATGTAAAGGTATAATTTATTCATTTATAAAGTCTTGATTTTTATCATACTTGCATCCTCAACTGAAAATCATGAACGAGTATTTTCTCCATTACGTTTGGCGGTATCGGCTGTATGCCCTCCAAAATCTAATGACGAAGAGTGGTGAATCCATTCAAGTGCTATATCCTGGCTTGTACAATCGAAATGAAGGCGGTCCGGATTTCTTAAATGCGCGTCTTCGCATTGGACAAACGCTTTGGATTGGGCACATTGAAATACATATCCGATCAAGCGATTGGAATCGGCACAAACACTACAGCGATCCGCATTACAAGAATGTGATATTGCATGTGGTTTTTCAAAACGACATAGAAATTTCATTAAATACGCCTGGCGATTTGGCAGTATTGGAACTAAGAAACCGGATTGCACCGGATCTTTTTCAGAAATATTCACTGTGGCAATCGAATTCAGCGGGTATCGCCTGTGATATCTTTCCGGGTAGAATCGATCAATTGGTATGGATAGACTGGAAAGAAAAATTGTTGTGTGAGCGCTTGGAAGATCGTGCTCAACAAGTTTTAAATTTGGTAGAAGAGTCAAAGGGCTATTGGCCCGAGGCGTTCTATCGCCGCATTGCGTATCATTTTGGTTTCAATTCAAATAGCTTGGCTTTTGAACTGCTGGCGCGGCAAGTTGATCTTCAATTATTGACAAAATACCGCACCAATCGTCAGTACATCGAAGCTCTTCTCTTTGGGTGCAGCGGGTTATTGCCTGAAAAGCCTTGCGATGAGTATAGCGTGAAATTGGCGATTGATTTTGCTTTTTTGAAACACAAGCACCACTTGTCCGCTCTTTCGCCGGGAGCTTGGATTACAGGTGGGGTTCGCCCGAGCAATTTTCCAACACTGCGAATCGCTCAATTTGCCGATTTAATCTGCCGATCCGAAAATTTATTGGCGTATGTGCTCGAAGAGGAACATTTACCAAGTATTGTAGCACACTTCCATGTTTCCGCCGGCGACTACTGGAAAAATCATTATGCCTTTGATCGAGTAGCAAAAGGGGCGAAAAATCTGACGAAAATGGGGAAAGCCTCTGTTGAAAGCATCATTATCAATGCCGTGGCCCCTGTGGTTTATGCGTACGGACAATTTCATCGCGAAGAAAGATATATTGACAAGGCATTGAATTTTTTCGAAATTTGCAAAACCGAGTCAAATCACATCGTTCGCGAATGGCGCATTCGTGGAGCAGAGTTGATGCATGCAGGCGATTCCCAATCGTTGAAGCAACTCTACTCCAATTATTGCGTCAAGAAGCGGTGCTTAGAATGTGGAATTGGCCATGCACTCTTAAAAGAACAAATACATGATACGATCCATTCTTGATTTTTTTGAAAGACAAGCATTTGGCGTGTGCTCTTGGTTGGCCTCTATCATGCAGGTGCGCCCGCATCGTGTGCGTATTTCCTTTATCTATTTGTCTTTCTTGACCTTCGGTTCACCCATCGCGATTTACTTGATTTTAAAATTTTGGAAGGAAAATAGCCACATCTTCAAACCATGGAAGTGGCGTCGCCTTGTTTAGCTTCCGGCTGCAGCCTGTAGCCTGCCGCTAATTTTTTTGTTGGAGATTTGGGAATCTTGATTATCTTTGCCGTCCCAAATTTTAACCCATAAACAATTCAAATTCAATGAACCGTTACGAAACTGTTTTCATTATGACTCCCGTGCTGTCAGAAGAACAGGCAGCGGAAACAGTAGAAAAGTTCAAGAAGTTTTTGAAAGGTAAGGGCGCGAAAATCAAGCATGAAGAGAACTGGGGCTTGAGAAAACTCGCTTACCCTATCCAAAAGAAAACGACTGGTTTCTACTATCTGTTGGAGTTCGAAGCTACCGGAGAAGTTGTTGGTCCTTTCGAGACCGAATTCCGCCGCGATGAGCGTATCCTCCGCTTCCTCACTACTCACATGGACAAATACCATATCGAGTATGCTGAAGGTCGCAGAAATAAAGCCAAAAAAGAAGAAACAGCGAAAGCCTAATCGGCCTTTCTTTTCAATCCTTTAAAAAATCTTGAAATGAGCGACAATTCAGAAATCAGATATCTCAATCCAATCGAGATTGAGACCAAGCAGGCAAAATACTGCCGCTTCAAAAAGTCAGGTATCAAGTATATCGACTACAAAGACGGAGATTTCCTCCTCAAGCTTTGTAACGAGCAAGGTAAAATCCTTCCTCGCCGCCTCACCGGTACTTCTTTGAAGTATCAGCGCAAAGTAGCACAAGCAATCAAAAAAGCACGCCACCTGGCTTTGATGCCTTACGTTGGTGATATGCTCAAATAATTAACAAGGAGGGCAATACCATGGAAGTAATTCTCAAAGCAAATATTGAAAAGCTCGGTGCTAAAGACGAAATCGTAGTCGTTAAACCTGGCTATGCGCGCAACTATCTTATCCCACGTGGATATGCGATCGCCGCTACTGAATCAGCCAAGAAAATTCTTGCTGAAAACCTCAAACAACGTGCTCACAAAGAAACCAAAATCCTTGCTGAAGCTCAAGCTACTGCTGAGAAACTCGCATCTCTCGATGTGAAAATCGGTACCAAAGCTTCTGAAACAGGCAAAATTTTCGGTAGCGTGAACACAATCCAGCTCTCTGAAGCGCTCGCCAAGGAAGGTTTCAACATCGACCGCAAGAGCATCAGCATCTCTGAAGAACACATCAAAAACCTCGGTGCTTATGAGGCAAAGGTGAAACTTCATAAAGAGGTGACCGCTGTATTCAAATTTGAAGTTGTTGCTGAATAACATTCATAGCAATTGAAAATATAAAACCCCGGAAACGTTCCGGGGTTTTTTTATACCCGTATTTTCGCACTGAAATGAAATTCGAACTCCACTCCAATTACACCCCCTCGGGTGATCAACCTACAGCTATCCAACAACTCACGGATGGCGTGGAAAGAGGCGATCAATTCCAAACCTTGCTCGGTGTAACCGGATCAGGAAAAACATTTACAGTCGCCAACGTAATCGCCAATACGCAACGACCGACACTTGTCTTGAGTCACAACAAAACCTTGGCAGCACAGCTCTATTCCGAGTTCAAACAGTTCTTCCCAGAAAACCTTGTAGAGTATTTCGTTAGCTACTACGACTATTATCAACCGGAAGCGTATCTGCCCACTACAGGCACCTATATCGAGAAGGATTTGTCCATCAACGATGAAATCGAAAAACTGCGCCTTTCAGCGACAAGTGCCTTACTCAGCGGTCGCCGCGATGTGATCGTGGTGGCAAGTATTTCGTGTATCTATGGTATCGGAAATCCTTCTGAGTTTCACAAAAGTGTAATATCGGTGAAAAAAGGCGAGGCGCTGAGCCGACAAGGTCTGTTGCATCGCCTAGTGGAAAGCTTATATAGCCGAAGCATGAAAGACTTTACTCGAGGAACTTTTCGGGTGAATGGAGATACAGTGGATGTTTTCCTTGCCTATGCAGATTATGCCATCCGTTTCGGTTTCTGGGGAAATGAAGTCGAATCCATTGAAAGCATTAATCCCCATACTGGAAAGGCAATCATGCCTTTCGAGCAAATAAGCATTTACCCAGCGAACTTATTCGTTACCTCGAAAGCAACCATGAATGAAGCCATGTGGGAAATCCAACAGGACATGGTGCGCCAAGTGGAAGCATTTAATAAAGAAGGTAAACACATTGAAGCGAAACGATTGGAAGAACGGGTGAACTATGACCTTGAAATGATGCGCGAATTGGGCTATTGCTCTGGTATCGAAAACTACTCACGCTATTTCGATCGCCGACAAACAGGTCAACGTCCCTTCTGCCTGCTCGATTATTTTCCGGATGATTACTTGATGGTGATTGATGAAAGCCACGTGACGGTTTCGCAAGTTGGAGCTATGTATGGCGGAGACCGCAGCAGAAAAGTAAATTTGGTAGAATATGGTTTTCGCTTGACAAGCGCTATGGACAATAGACCGCTGACTTTCGCAGAATGGGAAGGAATGCAGCGCCAAACCATTTTCGTTTCGGCGACACCGGCGGATTATGAACTACAGAAAAGTGATGGAGTAGTGGTAGAACAAGTGGTTCGACCTACCGGATTGCTCGACCCTCCCATTGAAGTACGTCCTTCGTTGAATCAAATTGATGATCTTATTGGTGAAATACAAGAAACTATTGCCAATAACGAACGGGTATTAGTTACAACGCTGACAAAGCGCATGGCTGAAGAATTGGCCAAATATCTTGATCGATTGAGCATCGCTTGTCGCTACATTCACAGTGAGGTGGAAACCTTGGATCGCATCGAAATTTTACGCGATTTGCGTGAGGGAAAATTCGATGTCCTCGTTGGAGTAAATTTGCTTCGCGAAGGTCTTGATTTACCCGAAGTGTCGCTTGTCGCGATTATGGACGCAGATAAAGAAGGCTTTTTGCGTAGCAATCGCTCATTGACCCAAACAGCGGGACGCGCAGCGAGAAACGTGAACGGTCGCGTCATAATGTATGCGGATAAAATCACCGACAGTATGCAGCAAACCATTGATGAAACGGCCCGTAGGCGAGAAAAGCAAATCGTGTATAACGAAGCCAATGGCATTGTGCCGCAACAAGTCAAAAAAGGCAATAAAACTATATTTGAGCAAAGCGGAGTCATCGATAATCGGAAGAAGAAATTCTATGTGGAACCGGAAGGAACGGATTCCATTGCTGCCGACCCTGTGATGAAAAACTTGTCGCCTGAACAACTTGAAAAATCGATTGAACAGACCCGCAAGCGCATGGAAAAAGCTGCCCGTGATATGGACTTCATGGAAGCTGCGCGCCTACGGGATGAAATGTTTGCATTACAAAAAACACTTGACGCCAACAAGCAATAACCTTTTGGCATAATCTTTAACTTGCATTAGAAAATAATTTTATGAAAAAGACCCTTTTTCTCTTTACTTCAATGCTGTTTGCATTGACATTGATTCAATGTAAAAAACAGAAAAATACCCAAACAACCAAAACAGAAGTAGCGATGGACCAACCACAACAAGACAAGCCCAAGTTGGTGGTAAATCCTTTGCAAGTGGATCCGAATTTCAATTCAGCAAGCACAGGTGATGCTTTTGAAATCCAAGAAATGAAAGTGAAAGGGGATTCACTCATTGTTATTGTGAGCTACGGAGGTGGGTGTCAAACACATGAATTCTCCCTTAATACGAACGGCGCCTATATGAAAAGCCTGCCTGTTCAATTGAATTTAACTCTCGAACATAAAGCAAACAATGACATGTGTCGTGCTTACTTGACGGAGCGCCTGGCGTTTGATTTGAACCAAATTCGCTATAAAACAGGCAATGAAGTGAAGTTGATCGTCAACAATGATCGCGATCGTATGGTTTCCTATACCTATTAAAAGGTATTTGTGATAAAAATGATTTCAAATAGTCCCTACCTAATCGGTAGGGATTATTTTTGCTATACTGTAATCCAACAAATTGTAATAGGAAAATGCTACAAAAATGGACAATCATGCTGGCGATATTCAGTATGATTTCAACAGCGCAAGCCCAAATCTCTCATGGAGGATCGCCAAGCAATTGGGCCAACAAACAGCGCTCAACTGATATACCTTTCGTTCATACTGCCGAGTTGAACCGCACACTTTTAGACGCGGAAGATGCAGTAACTGACTTGTACAAAGAAGCACCATATCGCTTTGGAGTCGAGGTGGACGTGAATTACACTCATGAAAATTCAGGACGATGGATCATAGATGCCGACTCCAATATCGCCACTTGGCAATTGGGCATTCACTGCCCGAACGCGGCAAATATTAGTCTTGTACTAAGTCAGTTTGATATCCCGAAAGGTGCCCTTTTGTTTGTATGGAATAAAGACCGTTCGGCGTATTTGGGAGGATTCAATCATTCGAATATGAATGAAGAAAAAACACTAGCAATTGGACTTTTAGAAGGTGACGAAATCGTTATTGAATACCAAGTTCCAATGCAAGTGGAAAATTGGGGGCAAATTGCGATTGGTCAAATAGTGCATGGCTACCGACCAATTTTGGAATCTCACTTCGAGGATGAAGCGAATCGCGGCCCTTATGGGGATAGTGGAAATTGCAACATTAATGTCAACTGTCCGGAAGGTGCTGATTGGCAAGTGGAAAAACGGAGTGTCGCATTGATTGTTTCAGGCGGTAATGCGATTTGTTCTGGTGCTCTCGTGAATAATACAGCGCAAGATGGTACGCCCTATTTCTTGACGGCGAATCACTGTTTGGGCGGAAGCGTAAACAATTGGGTATTTTATTTTAATCACGAATCATCAACGTGTAATGGCAACACCGGACCAACTGACAATAGCATTTCGGGCGCAATTTTGCGCGCCAACAACGCCTACAGCGACTTCGCACTACTCGAATTGAATGACATACCGCCGGTCGATTGGAATGTCCAATACGCAGGCTGGGATCATTCAGACAATGAAAATGCCGTAAGCGGAGCTGTTGGGATTCACCATCCTTCGGGCGACGTGAAAAAAATCTGCTTCGAAGAAGATGCGCCTTATCACAGTGCGCAAGCCGGTGCAGAGGTGTGGTTCATTGATCAGTGGGAACTTGGCGTAACTGAAGGCGGTTCTAGCGGCTCCCCGTTGTTCAATCAAGATCACCGAATTATCGGTCAACTCTATGGTGGATGGGCAGCTTGCAGCGGTAATGTCAATAATGGTGAAGCCGATTATTACGGTCGTTTCGGACAAAGCTGGGATCATAGCGCTACCAATTCGCAACAATTGGCCTATTGGCTTGACCCTTCAGGTACCGGCCAAACAATCCTTGACGGATGGCCTGATGGATTTGTAGCCGCTCAACTCGACGCTGGAAGTGCTGGTATCAGTGGTGTCGAAACATTTGTTTGTGGTGACCAGGTAATCCCTCAATTTAGATTGCGCAATTTCGGCACACAAAATCTTACAAGTTGTGTGATTAGCTATCAATACAATGCAAACCCACCTCAAACCATCAATTGGACAGGTTCTTTGGCTCAGTATCAAGAGCAAATGATTGCACTGCCGGTAATGTATCTCGTGAACGGCGCCAATACGATTCATGTCGAAGTAAGCGATCCAAACAACGGCAGCGATGAAAATATCAATAACAACAGTGCCGACTTTACTGTCACAGCTAGCATTGGTGATACGTTTGATGTGACGATTAATCTCGAATTTGACGCCTATGCTGAAGAAACGTCATGGGAAATATTGGATGGTAACACAGTGATTGTTTCTTCTGATGGAACCTATTCTGGTTATAACAACGGAGATACTGTATCTGAAACCTATTGCTTGCCAGCCGGATGCTACACGTTTAGTATGTTAGACGAATATGGAGACGGTATGTGTTTCTTTTTGGGATGCGGCACTTATGAGGTTGTTGATGAAAACGGAACTGTCTTAGCATCAGGAGGAGAATTTGAATTTGAAGAAAACACAGAGATTTGCCTGGGACAAGTGAGCGTGCCTCAGAAAGAAGCAGTGTCTCTCTCTATTTATCCAAATCCGGCCCAAGATTTTGTAAGAATTCAAGGTGTTTCGAATGCACAAGTGACTATTCACGATATCACCGGAAAAGTGGTATTCGAACAGAAAAAGACCAATGATTTGTCGATTCCGGTGAAAAACTGGTCAAATGGGATCTATTTCGTCCAAATCGTGGAAGGCGGAAAAACACAAACCCAAAAGTTGGTAATTCGAAAGTAATTAATTCAACATAGCCTGTTTATAAAAGGGAGCCAAAGGCTCCCTTTTTTGTTTTCTACACCAATACTTCACGATAATTTCGCCTATTCTTTCTATACCAATTAATCAAAATGCAATATCTAATTGAGTGGGGCTATTGGGGGCTTGGATTTCTGGCAATCTTCGTTTTTGCCTGGGGCATTCAACTCTATTTCTTATTAGCCTATTTCCTCAAAGTAGCTTCCGCAAAAACCCAAAATGAACCGATTGGTAAGGATCCGGTTTCAATTATCATTTGCGCCCGCAATGAGGAAAAAAACCTCATGGAAAACATCCCGGTCATCATGGATCAGGATTTTAAAGAATTTGAAGTCGTTGTAGTCAACGATTCAAGTTGGGATGATACCGAAGCCATACTTAAAGCACTGCACGTCCGCTATCCAAATATGCATATCATCAATCTAGATGAAGAAAAACAAAATATGCAAGGAAAGAAATTTGCACTGACACTCGGAATAAAGGCAGCTAAGTATGACACAATCTTGGTAACAGACGCTGATTGCACTCCCGATTCGCCGCATTGGATCGCACGTATGACGGGTGGGATTCAAGATAAAAAACAACTTGTTCTTGGATTCTCTCCGTATAGCAAAGATACTGGATGGCTGAACAAAATTATTCGTTTCGACACCTTGATGATTGGATTACACTATCTCGGAATGGCCAAGGCCGGTAGTCCCTACATGGGCGTGGGTCGAAATATGGCCTACCGCCGCGAGCTCTTTTTCAGCGTGGGGGGATTCAAGAGTCATTACAGTTTGGCCTCCGGTGACGACGATCTTTTCGTCAATCAAGTAGGAAACAAATACAACACCACGGTGGTTCTCCACCCGGAAAGTCAAACCGTATCCGTTCCGAAGACAAGTTGGAAGGCTTGGTTTACCCAAAAAAGAAGGCATTTTTCTACGGCACCATATTATAAGGCCAAGGATAAGAACCTGTTAGCTCTTTGGCCATTCAGTTTTCTCATGATGTTTGTTGGTTTTGGTGGAGCATTGTTTTTTAAAAATGCATTGTTCGTAGTTGGTCCAATGTTGTTTGTAAGGTATGTGGTACAAATTGCTATTTTGCACGGGTCTGCGAAGAGACTAGAGCTGAGTAAGGATTTGGCATGGCTTGCACCATTTCTCGAAATCCATCTGCACATGCTCAACGCAGGACTTTACATTGCTAACCTCGTTAGAAAACCACAGAAATGGAATTAATCGCTCACCTGTCGGAAAAAGGCCAGTACGACTATCATCTCGTACAAAAGGCATTGCATGAAAAGGACCAAAAGGCCTACGCCGAGCTTATGGACCGCTATCGCGAGCCGATCTATTTCATGCTGCTCAAAATGGTCAACAACAAGGATGACGCGGATGATTTGACTATCGAAGCTTTCGGAAAAGCATTCAAACGAATGCACCAATACACTCCCCAATTTGCTTTTTCTACATGGTTGTTTAAGATCGCTTCAAATAACTGTATCGATTTTATTCGTAAAAAGCGTATTCGTGCCATTTCTATTGATCAAGGATTCACGTCTGAAGATGGAGATACGATTGAAATTAGCATCAAAGACGCCGTTCTAGATCCGGCTGAAGCCATGCAAAAGGAGGAACGCATTAAGAAAATGCGTGAAATCGTTGAAAAATTAAAACCGCGCTACCGCAAATTGGTGGAAATGCGCTATTTCGACGAAATGGCCTACGAAGAAATTGCTGAAGAACTTGATTTGCCTTTGGGAACCGTAAAGGCGCAACTCTTCCGCGCACGTGAATTCCTGTTCCAAATGATGCAAAACGCCAAGGACAACTACTAAGTTGGAAATTCTCCTCAAATATTTTCCAGAGCTTACTTCTAATCAAATTGATCAATTCGGTCGTTTGCAGACGCTTTACGCCGAATGGAATGATAAAATCAATGTGATCTCTCGAAAGGATGTCGATCATCTGTACGAACGCCATGTATTACATAGCTTAGCGATATTCAAGTTTTTGCCTTTTCAACCGGGATCAAAGATTTTAGATATCGGAACTGGCGGAGGTTTTCCTGCAATTCCCTTGGCAATCATTCAGCCGGATGTTCAATTTGTAGCCGTCGATTCCATAGGTAAGAAAATCAAAGTGGTTCAGGAAGTGGCTTCTGCCTTGGATTTAAAGAATATTGTGGCCAAACATTTACGCGCAGAGGAGGAGAAAGAAAAATTCGATTTTGTGGTTTCTCGCGCTGTGGCCGAACTTC
>JBMOFW010000078.1:0-12202 GCA_049318685.1 Flavobacteriales bacterium | reverse complement strand
ATTGATGAATTCAATTTTACTTTTTTGCGACATTACCATGATGGCCAAAATTAACCATTTCAAAGGTAGGTTTCCGTATGAATAATTTAAAGGAAACTCATTCTTTTTAGTATCATCTGAGTGTTGATAGCTTCGGGTCACTTATCTTGGCAGCACTTTTAACCATGTTATTTCGCTTCGTAAAATCTATTGCAGTGATTTTCACCATTTTGGTGTTGGCGATACTTTTTGCCCAACCTTTGGTTGTTTCGCTGAAATCAATGGAGCTCAGAAAGTTGAAATGGCAGATGAAAACGAAAATTATTCAATCTGCTGAGCCTTCAGATTTAATTTCGTTTTCTTTTTCCCATACTGAATGGCAAGAAATGCTTAAACCTGACCCCACAGAGTTTGTTTTGAATGGCATTTACTACGACATCGCAACCATGCAATCCACGAAAGAGGGAGTGGTCGTAACGTGCCTGAAGGATGAAAAGGAAGCAGCGTTCAAGGCGAAGTTGAAACGCTGGCTAAAAGACGAACATAGTCCTTATCAAAAAACGGAGAAGTCTATTCGCGGATTTGTAAAATGCTTTAATTTTTTTCAATCAGATTTACTTCACTTTGTTTGTTCGCTCATCGAAAAGCGTGATTATTTCTTTGCGAATAAGGGTGATGTCGAAAAAGGGATCGTTATTCCTCTAATGGGGCCCCCTTGGCTGAAATAATACAATCAATTCACTTTTTGTATTATTTAAAAAAACCATTATGAAATTACGATTATTTTTCATCGTGGCATCGGTGGTATGCACATTTACCTCCTTTGCCCAAACTGTATCCATACGCGATATGGTCACGTTTTCACCGCTTTCCGGCGCGGTTATTTCCGGAGATAAAGCGCTTCAAGTTCAGTCGGACGCAGCAGGAATTGCGGATATATCCTCACTTGCGGGAAGTCAGTATTTGACTGTTGAGATGGTGGGCTATTTTTCTATGAGTCTTCCATTTGATGAGGCTAAAGAGAAAGGGATTATTTATTTGACGGAATCTGATTATTACATGAAAGAAGTAGTTGTCAGCGCATCCCGTTTCCAAGAAAAGGCGATTGATGTGCCTCAACAAATCCAAGTTGTTTCTCAAAATGATATGCGCTTTTGGTCGCTCCAAAATTCAGGAGATGTTTTGCAAGCAACCGGAAACGTTTACGTACAAAAGAGTCAGTTGGGCGGCGGAAGTCCTATTTTAAGAGGCTTTGAGGCTAGCCGAGTGTTGATGGTAGTTGATGGTGTGCGCATGAATAATGCGATCTATCGCGCGGGCCACCTTCAAGACATCATTACAATCGACAATAATATGTTGGAGAAAGTAGAAGTAGTCAATGGCCCCGGTTCAGTGGTATACGGAAGCGATGCGCTTGGTGGCGTCATGCATTTTTATACCCGAAATCCCGAGTATTCTTCCGCTGATAAATGGTTAATCAAAGGTGGTGCTTATGCCCGTTTTTCTACGGCAAATAATGAAAACACGGGGCATTTTGATTTAAATATCGGAGGAAAACGCTTTTCATCTTTGACTTCTTTTACCTATTCCAATTTTGACGACTTGCGTCAAGGAAATGTGCGAAATCCGTTCACCCAAACCTATTGGACGCGTCCTGAATATGTGGAGCGCATCAATGGTGTAGACAGCATTGTCGTGAATAAAAATCCAAATGTTCAAGTGGGCAGTGGATACAAACAATATGATTTTTTGCAAAAATTCGGCTTCAAGCAATCAGCTACTGTTGAGCACATTTTGAATTTTCAATATTCGACAAGCAGCGATATTCCGAGATACGACCGATTGACACAATATCGCAGCGGTAAGCTTCGCTTTGCGGAGTGGTATTATGGTCCGCAAGAGCGCTTATTTGCTGCCTATGAATTGAGATTGAAAAATGCGAATAAGGCGTATGATGAGGCGCGCATTATTCTCTCACAACAAATGATCGAGCAATCGCGCAATACGCGCACTCTAGCGAAAACTTCATTGGAATCGCAAGTGGAAAATGTTTCGGTTACAGCCTTGAATGCGGATTTGATGAAAGCCATAAAAGAGAAACATGAGCTCCGCTATGGTTTTGAATACACCCTGAATGATGTGCAAAGCACGGCCACTGCCAAGGATATTGAAACCGGTGATGTATCTAATATTCCAACTCGCTATGCGGATGGTGGAAGTACAATGCAATCGATTTCGGCGTATATCACCCACTCTTGGGAAATATCTCCAAAAGTGGTTTTGACAGATGGCATCCGATTCAGCAATGTGGCCTTGAATTGCAATTTCAACGACAAAACATTTTTCCCTTTTCCATACAATTCTATTGATTTGAACAATAGTGGTTTGAATGGTAATTTGGGATTGGTTTATCGCCCAAATGAGGATTGGAAAGTATCGTTGGTTGGAAGCACTGGTTATCGTGTACCCAATGTTGATGACATGTCGAAAGTTTTCGAAAGTGTTGGTGCCACACGCGATGAAAACGGCGCGCTATTGGAGTTGGGAAGTGTGGTGGTGCCTAATCCCGATTTAAAGCCGGAACGCACGTACAACGTAGATTTCTCTATTTCCAAAACATTTGATAAGAAAGTAACCCTTAGTGGTACAGGGTTTTATACCATTTATCAAAATGCTTTAACGACAAGCCCATGGACATTCAATGGCCAATCGATTATTCAATATGACGGTGATTCAGCAAATGTGATCGCCATGACCAATGCTTCCGAAGGGTATTTGTGGGGAGCAAATGGAATGTTGACAGCGATTATAAGCGATCGATTCAGCTTTTCCAGTACGTTGAATTACACTTATGGTCGAATTACTCTCGAAGGTCAAGATGAGACACCGCTTGATCACGTTCCTCCGGTTTATGGAAAGACGTCATTCAATCTTCAAATGAAGCGTTTCCGTGGAGAATTTTACGTGATGTACAATGGATGGAAGCGTTTGGAAGACTATCGCCTAGGTGCTGAAGACAATGAAGCCAACGCCACAGAATTTGGAATGCCTGCTTGGTACACCTTGAATATTCGCACAGCTACGCAGTTGACTAAGAACATTGGTCTTCAGGTGTCGCTGGAGAATATTCTAGATGTAAACTACCGCATGTTTGCTTCCAATATCAGCGCGGCTGGAAGAAACTTATCCATTACACTTCGCGCCTCCTTCTAACAGGAAGCTCGCTGCGCTCGCTACGGGACGCGCGGCCTTCGGCCTTGCTACGGGACGCTCGCTGCGCTTGCTACGGGACGCGCGGCCTTCGGCCTTGCTACGGGATGCTCGCTGCGCTCGCTAGGGGGGGGATAAAAAAAGTGTGAGTATTGGGATTCTGCGAATCGCAATGCTCACACTTTTACATTTGGGGCGTCGTTGTGCGCCCTTCGGGCTTACAGGGCGGCGATGGCTGCGTCGTAATTCGGCTCTTGTGCGATTTCCGGTACTTGCTCGGTGTATTTTACAACGCCATTTTCATCAACTACGACTACTGCACGACTCATCAATCCAGCAAGTGGTCCGGTGGTCATATCGACACCGTAGGCTTGCGAGAAATTGTCATCCTTGAATTGCGATGCACCATGTACATTTTGCAAGCCTTCTGCTGCACAAAAACGATTGTGCGCGAAAGGCAAATCTTTTGAAACATTCAATACCACTGTGTTTTCCATCGATGAGGCAAGTTGATTGAACTTGCGCGCTGATGCTGCACAAACACCGGTATCGACACTCGGGAAAATATTCAATACTACTTTTTTGCCCGATAAATCTTTGAGCGATACTGTGCTCAAATCAGTTTTTGTCAATTGAAAATCCGGTGCGCTGCTGCCTACTGCAGGAAGGCTTCCGGCTGTTTCTATATTATTTCCTTTAAACGTGATTGTTGACATAATTGAACTATTTTATTTATAACAATTCTAGAGTAAATTAGTTCAGCGAAGTGAGCTTTTGCTCGAGCAATTGAATTTTTTCCAATGCGTCTGCTTGCTTTTTTCGCTCGCCTTCAAGTACCTTTTCAGGCGCATTGTTCACGAATTTTTCGTTGTTCAATTTGGACTCGACACTGCGCAAAAATCCGCGGGTATATTCTAATTCGTCTACGATTTTTTGCTTCTCGGCTTCAACGTCTACATTGGCAGTGAATGGAATCATGAATTCAGTTCCCTTAACCAAGAAAGTAAAACACCCAGTAAGTTTTTCTTGTGTAAATTCAATGGATTCAATATTTCCCAAATGCTGAATCAACGAGTCAAAGCGCTTGTCGTAGTTGGCTGAAGCGATTACTTTCAATACGATGCTCTCTTTGTTTGGAATGTTGTTTTCCTTACGCACATTGCGCACCCCGATGATGGCTTCGGTGAATTGGTCGAATGAATTGAGAAGCGATTCATTGATAGTGCCTACTGATGGCCAGTCAGCAACACAGATAGAGTTTTGAACACCATCACGTTGCCCAAGTTGATGCCAAATTTCTTCACTGAGATAAGGCATAAAAGGATGGAGTACTTTGAGTAATTTCTCGAAAATAGCTACACTCGCTTCATAGGTTTTGCGATCCATACCTTGACCGTACGGAGGCTTTACCATTTCCAAGTACCACGCACAGAAATCATCCCAAATGAGTTTGTAAGTATTCATCAACGCCTCATTGATACGGAACTTTTCATAGTCGTCGTTCAATTGTGTGAGCACTTGATTGAATTTGCTTTCCATCCATTCAATGGCGATGGCAGAGGAAGAAGGTTGACTCAATTGGTCGTCCAGCTTTTCTTCCCATGACTTCACAAGTCGGAATGCATTCCAAATTTTATTCGCAAAGTTTCTTCCTTGTTCGCACAAGCCTTCATCAAAAAGAAGATCGTTTCCGGCAGGAGAACTGAGCAACATTCCTACACGCACCCCGTCAGCTCCATACTTAGCCATCAAATCGAGTGGATCCGGACTATTGCCTAAAGATTTGCTCATTTTACGGCCTTGCTTGTCGCGCACAATACCTGTGTAGTATACGTTTTTGAAAGGCAATTCTCCGCGGTATTCGTATCCAGCAATGATCATGCGCGCTACCCAGAAGAACATGATTTCAGGGGCAGTGACAAGATCAGCTGTTGGATAATAATATTGTACTTCGTCTTCTGAGTAGAAGCCGTCAAACACGGAAATTGGCCATAACCAAGAAGAGAACCAGGTGTCTAAAACATCTGGATCTTGGATCATGTCTTCGCGCTTCAAACCGGGCACTTTCGCCGACAATTGCGCAAATGCTTCATCGTCTGTTTTGGCAACAGCAAACGTGCCGTCTGGAGCGTAATACGCTGGTATGCGATGGCCCCACCACAATTGACGCGAAATGCACCAATCTTTGATGTTTTCCATCCAATTGCGATAACTGTTTTTGAATTTCGGCGGGAAGAAGCGAATATTGTCGTTCATCACATTGTCCAACGCTGGCTTGCTGAGATCTTTCATATCCACAAACCATTGCAAGGACAAACGCGGTTCAATGATCACATCGGTGCGCTCTGAAAAGCCCACTTTGTTGATGTGCACTTCGGTTTTTACCAAATTGCCCGCCGCTTCGAGGTCTTCAACAATTTTCGTGCGCACCTCAAAACGATCCATGCCTACATAGAGCTGACCTGCTTCACTGATGGTACCGTCGGCATTCATCATGTTGATGACTTGAAGTTTGTGCTTTTCACCCAACATGAAGTCATTCATATCGTGGGCCGGCGTTACTTTCAAGCAGCCCGTACCAAATTCCATTTCAACGTACTCGTCGGTGATGATGGGGATTTCGCGATTGAGCAATGGCACAATGGCTTTTTTACCATGCAAATGCATGTAACGTTCGTCTTTCGGATTGATGCAAATGGCAGTATCACCGAGTATGGTTTCCGGACGTGTGGTAGCAATGGTCACAAACTCATTGGCTGATCCAGCAATGGCGTATTTTACATAGAAAAGTTTGGAGTCAATTTCTTTGTAAATTACTTCTTCGTCGGAAAGGGCGGTCAATGCGGCAGGATCCCAGTTGATCATGCGCTCACCGCGGTATATTTTTCCTTTTTTATAGAGATCAATGAAGGTGTCGATAACGCTTTCATAGTATTTCTCGTCCATTGTAAAGCGCGTGCGATCCCAGTCGCAACTGGCGCCGAGTTTTTTCAATTGTTCGAGAATGATACCGCCATGCTTGTGGGTCCATTCCCATGCGTGTTCCAAAAATTCATCCCGGGAGAGGTCAGATTTTTTGATACCTTCTTTACGCAGTTTTTGAACCACTTTAGCTTCTGTGGCGATTGAAGCGTGATCGGTACCGGGTACCCAACATGCATTAAAACCGCGCATACGGGCTCGGCGAATCAATACGTCTTGAATCGTATTGTTCAACATGTGTCCCATGTGCAAGACACCGGTGACGTTGGGCGGAGGAATAACGATAGTGTAAGAAGGACGTTCGTCAGGAACGCTCTTAAACAGTTTGTTGTCCATCCAGTACTTGTTCCATCTTTCTTCAATGTGAATTGGCTCGTACTTTCCCGAAATCTCTTGCAACATAGCGATTTTATTGTTTTAGAACTGCAAATATAAGCATACAAAAGGGCGCATGTTGTGAGGTTTTGGGCAACGTTTACCTATTTTTAGGGGTCTTTAGAAGACATTGACCAAACCATTCGCCTCTTGATTCGAATTTTTAGCTTCATTGTTGTCATAAACTTACTTGCGCTTCCATCGCGGAGTCAGGAATGGCTGTGGGGTTCAGGAGGATCGGGGATAGATGAAGGAACTGATGTGGCCATTGACAATCAAGATGGCAGTATTTATACCACGGGATATTTTTCGGCCAATGCGTTTAGTGGTGTATTGAACAGCGCGGGATTAAGCGACGGTTTTTTGCGAAAGTCGACCTCTTCAGGCTCAAGCCAATGGCTCATTTCTTTTGGTGGAACAAAAAATGATCGATCGAATGCTGTGGCTGTGGATGGGGCTGGAAATATCTATGTTGCTGGAAGTTTTACGGAATCAGCCACTTTCGGTAGCATCACAATTACGGCACAAGATTCAACTGATATTTTTGTTGCAAAAGTCAACAGTGCGGGTGTTTTTCAATGGGTGACAACTGCTGGCGGTGGTTATGGTGATGTAGCCGTTGGACTTGATGTCAATACAGCTGGAGAATGCGTGGTGACGGGTACTTTCCGAGGCGAATGTTCATTCGGTAGTATCGACCTCACTAGTCAAACCTACAGCACGAATAGTAATTTTTCTTCGGATATTTTTATCGGAAAACTCAATGCGTCAGGAACATGGCTTTGGGTGAAGCAAGGTGCAGCACCTCTTGATGATATTGGTTTGGATGTTAGTTATATTGGCAATAACGAAGTCGTGGCCTGCGGACGCTATTCTCAGGATTTGCAATTTGATCAACTGCATCCTTCTGATGTCATGAATGCCGGATTTGTGGTAAGATTGAATTCAAGTGGGTCGGAGCTCTGGTTTGGAACTATCACCGCAAGTCAAGTGTATGCTTATAGCTTGGCCGTTTTTAATAATCGTGTTTTTGTGGGAGGAGAGAGTATTGGGCAATTGGTGGCGCAAGGCACGAATACCTTAACGGTGTCTTCTTCTTGGTCGCGAAGTATATTTATTACTGCATTTTCTATGTCTGGAGGTGTGGATTGGATTCAAGAAGATGGAAGTAATTCGTATGTCTCTATTCGTTCAATGGAGTCTGATGCAACAGGGAATTTATATGCCACAGGTGTATTCGAATGCGTATTTGATGAGTATTCAGATGAAATGGGCGAGGGGCTTTTCAATAGTTCCGGATTCAAGGATGTTTTCGTGGTAAAGTATTCAAACTCCGGAAACCGAGAGTGGATGGGACAATCCGGAGGACCTCGAGATGATATGGCTTCTGGGATGGATGTTTTAACAACGGACAATCCGGTGATTACAGGCAGTTTTGAAAAGTTTTTTCATACCCCCCGAGATGCAGACTATGTTTCCAATTCTACAAATCTTTTTTCTATACCGAATCCGAACTTCTATCCAAATAGTTCGGCCACGTTGTGTGGGTTTGTCAATTATGGGGACTACATCACGGTAGAGTCGGAAGGAAACAAGGATGTTTTCTTGTGCACCCCCAATTATCTCAATACACATCCTTTTGACTATTATTCACGCGGAGGTGTCTGTGCGACGGATGTTGTTGAGCCATGTATTGGCAACATGAATGCCCCGCTCAATTGTGTTGATACTGTTGAAGCATGCAATGTGGCTGTGCTTTGGGCCAATTACAATACCGGATCTGACTGCTTTTTGGGGCCTGAATATGCTATTTTGTGGAATGGTTTCGCAACGAATCCATTTATTTATGCCTCTGCCTCCGGAACATATACTTTGCAAATAGAACGCCTAGATGGATGTGCAGCATTTTCCGATACCGTGGAAGTGATTATCAACGAACCTGAAATAGCATTAATCACCGATAGCGAAGGTGTCAATATTAATCATCCACCTTCTGCCGAGCCCATAGAACTCTGCGGTCCGGCGGAAGTGACATTGACGGGTTCAGGGACGAGCGGAAATGGAGGTTTTTGGACCAGTATCGGTGGACCTTCAAGCAGCACAAATCTATTGGTGGTGGATACAACGGGCATTTATACATTCAACTATAGTGATGAAAATGGATGCACAAGCACCAATAGTATTGAAATCACGATTGTGGAACCTTTGGACACGATTCATCCATTTTTAACCATCGAGACCTTGTTGCCCTCTGAGATTGATACCCTCTTTATTTGTAGCAATGATGATTTGAATTTTCAATTGGAAGATTCACTGAATACGCCTGGATTTGGGGAGTTTTCAAATGGAATCTGGACGATATATTTTGAAGGCCAACAAGTGGCTTTTCTTCCGGATGAAGGCCTAGTGAGTTATGCTGAAATTCAAACGGGCACCTATTCCGTAATGCTGGTCCCTTATACGTTTGTTTCTGAACCCTGTCCTATTGATACGGTGTTTTACCCGGCAATTACGGCTACGTTCGAAGTTGTGGCCTTGGAGTCGCCGGTAATCAATTTGGCCCTCGAGGGAGATTCGCTGATGTGTCCTGGAGAGGATCAAATTCTCGTGGCCTCAGGAGCGTCTATTTATGTCTGGGGAGCAACAGCTCCTTTTACATATTTGTCGCCGGATTCTATTTTAATCAGCAATCCAGGAGTTTATTCTGTAAGTAGCTATGCGAACAACCCGAATGGTTGTTCGGCTGACGAGTCATTTTCATTACAAGTGCAAGAATATACTCAACCGTTGATTTCGGCCATCCCAAATTCCGAAGTGATATGCCCGGGTGATAGTTTGCTGTTGCAATGTGAGTCGGGAGTTTCGTATACATGGATCGGGCCTTTAGGTGGCGTGGTGGGCACTTCCCAAGAAATTTGGGTGGATATTCCCGGAGCCTACTATTGTATTCAAAATACAGTGGCATGCGAACTCGAAAGCAATGTCATCGAGTTGCAAGCCTATAGCACACCCTACATTACTGGGTTGCCTTCGGCCAATTTGTGTTCAAGTGGAGTAGTAACCTTGGTTGTTCAAACGAGCAATGAAGCGCTCATTCAATGGTTGCCGCCGCTTTCTGGTGGAGGATTGTCAAAGAATGTTTTTGCACCGAATGTTTATTCGGTTCAGGTCACGTTTTGTGATATTACTTCTACGGCGAGTATTGAAGTGATTGACTCCAATCCGTTGGCTACAATATCTTCTTCCGAAGATTTTCTATGTCCCGGAGAAACGGCTACGTTTAGCGGACCACCGGGAATGCAGCAATATTTGTGGTCACCATCCAATGCAACGACCTCATCCATTTCGGTAAATACGACGGTGCCTCAAACACTTGTGGTGACAGATACTTTGGGCTGTACTTCTGAACCTATAACTTTTTCTATTGCTTATCATAGCGTACCTACACCTATTGTTTCCGGCGGTTTGGTATGCTATGGTGATCCGTTGAATTTGACAGCGACGGGATCCAATATTTTTTGGTCTACTTCGTCGTCGGGCAACCCCGTAATAGCCACAGGTTCTACGTATCACGTTGACGCACTCACGGAAACGTATAGTGTATATGCTTTTGCTGATGATGGAATTTGTGTGAGTAATCCGGGAACAGCTGTGGCCTATGTCAACCCAACGTCGACAGTCTACATTTCTGAGGCTACGGATAGTTTATGTATCGAGGATGATATCGAATTGTATGGATATACAAGTGGAACTAACACGGTCTTTCATTGGTCCGGTCCAAATGGGAATATTCCGGGAAATATTTCGGTGACTATAGAAGATGCGGGATTGGATGATATGGGCTGGTATTACGTGTATGCCACGGATGGCCAATGCACAAGCGAATTGGATAGTGTTTTTATTTTCATCGAAGATCGATTCGCTGATTATTTAGTTCCCGGCGCGACAGCGGTGTGTGAAGGCAGTGACGTCTTTTTAGAACCGGAGTTTGTATATGGTGATTATTATTGGGAAATACCCGGTGGCGCTATTAGTCATGATGAGGTATTGGAAATTTTGGATGTTCAACCCATCAATGAGGGCAATATTTATTTGCAAATGGAAGGGCAGGTGTGCACACACATCGTGGATACGATTCATTTGGAAGTTGGGCTTTATCCTATTTTTAATTTAGAAGAAAGTGATGTGTATTGCGATCGGGGATACTACACCGCCCATGTGCCGGAAGGTTTCGACTATTATTATTGGAATACCGGCTCAACAGAGCCTACCGCTGTGGTTCCTCTAGATAATTTTATCTGGGTAGAGGTGACCAACTATCCAGGTTGTATTCGAAGAGATAGTCTCTATGTCAATAGCATCGATTGCATTTCAGAGTTCCCCAATATTTTCACCCCAAATCAAGATGGCAGCAACGATTTTGTGGATTTTTCTTGGTTACGCATTCCCATCGATGAAGTGATTATATTCAATCGTTGGGGCACAGCGATACGTCATATCAGTGGTCCCGAATTTAGATGGTATGGTGAAATGGATAATGGCGAAATTTGTTCAGACGGTGTATATTATTATGTCGTGAAAAGCCCAGCACCGCGCGATCAGTTTGTGAATACGAGCGGATATATTCATATCAAAGAATAATTAAATTAGTCCTTTCGATTTTAATTCAAGGTATTTATTGACCGCATTAATACTGAGGTCTTCAGGCTTGCTGAGAATGCTCTGAATGCCATATTTGCGCAGTTTGGCGAGCATTTGTTTTTTATCATGTCCCAATTTATCCGCAATAGTTTGCGCATATATATCGGATACAAATTCGACTTTCTTTCTTGAATATTGTTCTAATTCGGTATTCTCGAATATAATGACGACAAGGAGGTGGATTGCATTGATTTTTTGAAGAATCGGCATTGCACGTTCCATAGAATAAGCGCTCTCGAAGTTGGTGCAAAGAATAATTAAACTACGACTTTTGACAACGTTTTTAACTGCGCGATAGAGCAAGTCATAGTTGGCTTCAAAATCTTGTGGCTTCTCATGATACAGCGCGTTCATTATTTTTTTCAATTGCAAGGCACTGCGCTCTGCAGGAATAGTAGTACCAATCAAATGGCTAAACGAAATCAAACCAGTTTTGTCGTATTTCTTCAATGCGATATTTGCCAAAACCAATGAAGTGTTGATACTGTGATCAAGCAAGGTCAAACCGTTAAATGGCATGTGCATATTGCGACTTTTATCGATCACCATATACACTTGCTGCGAGCGTTCGTCTTGGTATTGATTCACCATTAACGTATTTCGTCTTCCGGTCGCTTTCCAGTTGATGCTCCGTATATCGTCACCAATGGAATAGTTTTTAATTTGCTCAAATTCGTAGCTATGACCAATACGGCGAAGGCGTTTGATTCCATCAAAGGTTGAAATACGAGCGAATGCCATCAATTCATATTTTTTCATTTGAATGATGGAAGGCATCACCGGAACCATTTGAGGTTCAGTAAGCTGAAAGCGGCGTGAAACAAGCTTGCCAAAGACACTGACAATGGTATTGCAATAGCCGAAATGATATTCTCCGCGTTCGGTAGGACGCAAGGTATACTCCAAGCGTTTGATTTCTCCTGGAGCTAGTACTTGTTGAATATGAAAGTCGCGT
>JBMOFW010000077.1:0-12286 GCA_049318685.1 Flavobacteriales bacterium | reverse complement strand
ACCCGTGCTCATGGGCAATGTGGTCGATATGTTGCACTTCACCAAAACGATCACCTGGAACGGAAAGGAAATCGAACTTTTTCCACCCGTGTTCAACGTAGCGGACTCGGCAATTACGTTAGGAATTATTTTTATTTTACTTTTCCAAAAACGATTCTTTCCGAAAAACGAAGACCCTGTTGTTCCTTCAGATGAAGCAACAACGATTACCGTCAATTACGAAGAAGCCGGACAATAATTTAGTCCCAAATTCGGGCTTCTTGAAGTTGAATTTTTTCTTTGAAAAAGATCTTTGTGCTTTGCTCGAATGATGCTGTGAAATCGGACACAAAGAAAGCATGCTGACCCGACGACGATTGATCGTTCAGCATTTTTTTAGCGGTCAACGTACTCTTCACGTAATCGGCCACCACACCGGCGCTATCAATGATTTCGATTTTTTTCTTATAATACGATTCCACTTCTTTTTTAATCAATGGATAATGTGTGCATCCCAAAATAAGCGCGTCAATGCCACCAAAGCTTTTCTTGGATAAATAACTATCAATGACTGTTTGAGAAATCATATTGTTGTAAAACCCTTCCTCGATCATGGGGGCGAGCAGGGGAGTGGCGTTGGACAATACTTTGAGCGACGCATTCAATTTCTCAATCCGATTTACATAAATGCGTGATTGAATAGTGCCCTTGGTGCCAATGACACCCACTTTACAGGCATTGTAATGCGATGCGGTGTATTCTGCCACCGGATCAACCACATTGATTACGGGAATCTGTGGACCGGCTACGTCTTGCACTGTCTTGTAGGCATGCGCTGAAGCGGTATTGCATGCAATCACGATCGCCTTGCATTTTTTCTCAAGAAGAAAACTGGCGATACGCGCGCAATAATGGCGAATACTCTCCGGAGACTTGTCGCCGTATGGCAAGTGTGCCGTATCCCCAAAATAGATGAAATCTTCATGCGGTAGCGCTTTTCGAATAGCGCTGGCCACAGTCAATCCTCCAATTCCGGAATCGAAAATGCCAATAGGGCGTTGAGCAGATTTCATGACTACAAAAAAAAGAAATCCCGGCGAATAGCCGGGATTTTTATCATTTATTCTTGAGTAAAAAGAATTAATTCGTTTTTGGTGCTGGAGCTGGAGCAGGCGCCGGTGTCAAAGGAATGCCCAATTGAAGCTTCACTTTGTCCAAAATGTCATCTCCACCAGCGTAGAGCAATACACCCAAGCCGCTATCAATCACGTATGTGTAGCCATTGGCTTTCGCAACATCAGCGATCGCTTTGTCAGCTTTTTCAATGATTGGAGTATAGAGAGTATTCTGTTGGTCTTGCAAGTCTTGTGAGGCAGATTGCTCGAATTGAGCCAATTCTTGCTCTTTATTTTGAATCGCTTTTACTTTTACTTCGAGAACCGCCTTTGGCCAAGTTTGTTGATTCGCTTGAAACTCTTCCACCATTTTTTGGTACTCGGCTTCATATGTAGTATAGATCGTTTCGTATTCTTTCTTCGCATTCATAAGCTTGGATTCCGCATCAACGGATTCAGGCATAGATTTGATCAAGGCAGCACGGTCGAGGTGAGCTATTTTCTGGCTAAAGGCGGACACAGACAAGAGAACGGCCGCGGTAAAAATCAAAAATCGTTTCATTTCAAAAATAATTAATTCGGTTTGTTAAAGTTGAACCTCGCGGCTCAAAGCAAAAGCGAGGCCAAAATACGTCAGGTTTATTTACCGCCGCCTTTTGGTACTGTTTTTTCTCCTTTTCCGCCGGTTTTTCCACCTTCGGTTTTTCCATTTCCTTCTTTGGATTCTTCGCCTTCTTCGCCGCCATTGCCTTCACCCTCTTCTCCTTCATCTTCCAATACTTCGCCTGGTTTCAAACCCATTTTCTTCAATACTTTGTCACTGATGTCATGCTTGGGATTAGAATACAAGATATTGCTATGGTTCGCTTTGTCAAATACAACCATCAAGGCACTTTGACTAGCTACTTCTTGAATGGCTTGGTAAATCTGATCTTGAATCGGTTTGATCAATTCTTCGCGCTTTTGAAAGAGCTCTCCTTCTACGCCAAATTTGGCTTTCTGAAGTTCCTTCGCTTCTTTCTTTTTGGCCTCAATTTCTTCTTCACGCTTTTTGCGCATGTCTTCGGTCAACAAGATTTTTTCTGCTTGATACGCTTTTTCCAATTTTTCAATGGTCTCGTATTTTGCTTCAATTTCTTTTTGCCAAGTATCGCTCAACTTATTGATTTGTTTTTGCGCTTCTTGATATTCCGGCATATGACTTAAAATATACTTCGAGTCAACATAACCAAATTTTTGTGCTGTTCCGAGCACTGCTAGAGTGAGGATAAGAGCAAGTGTTGCAAAGGTCTTTTTCATGAGGCTTTTCATTTTACTATAGTTCTCCCATATTCATACCAATAGAGAAGTGGAATTGTCCACGTGCCATATTGGGGGCAGTTTTCAAATCATCCAATCGCCAACCGTAATCAAATCCGAGAAGACCAAACATCGGAAGGAAGATGCGTAATCCGACTCCAGTGCTTCGATACAAATTGAAGGGGTCATAATCGCGGAAATCTTCCCAGGTACGTCCAGCTTCCAAGAAGGTGAGTGCATAAATCGTTGCATTCGGATTGGTGGAAAGGGGATAGCGCAATTCAGCACCATATTTCGTAATGATCGGAGCACCCACGTTATCACTTGGCATCGTCAACGACAAATCATCATAACCACGTAAATTCACAATTTCACGACCATCGAGCAAGAATCCGCTAAGGAATACACCACCGAGATAGAATCGTTCAAAAGGCGATTCACCTAAACGTTGATTGTATGTACCTAAGAATCCAAATCCAAAACTGGTGTTCAATACAAGTTTATTGGTCTTGTGCTTGTTGAGCGCTGTATACCAGTTGGCGGTGAATTTTATTTTGTAATATTCTACCCAATCAAAGCGTTGCTGGTCGGTCAAATTATCATAGTCATACTCTTTGTTGAGGAAGCTTTCACCGATGAGAGAATAGGGCAATGTTGCCTTTGTAGTGAGCGTGATTTTTGATCCCCAAGTTGGATAAATCGGCTCACTGATGGAGTTACGCTCAAGCGTAAAACTTGCTGCCAAGTTGTTGGAGAATCCTTCACTAAAGCTAAAGAACGAACCGTATTTGTTCAAATCAAAGTGCTGATAAGAAACGCCAGCATAAAACACAAACCAGTCGTCAGGTCGTTGCAAACGTTGACCGAAGCTGGTTGTAGCGCCAAGAATACTCAGTGCCTGCCTTGTTCTTCCGTTGCCGTCTTCGGCTTTGGTCACACCATTTGTTTGCACAGAATAATAAGTGCTAACAGAAAGTGAGTTTGGTTTTTTTCCACCCAACCAAGGCTCAGTAAATGATAAGTTGTACGATTGGAAATAGGTACCATTGGAAGTCGCGCTGATGCTCAATCGTTGTCCATCACCTGAAGGGATTGGCGCCCAAGCCGAAGGTGTAAAAAACTTACGCATCGAGAAATTCGTGAAACTCAAACTCAGCGAGCCTACTACGCGGCCGCCCCCCCATCCACCTGACAATTGGATTTGGTCTGAAGGTTTTTCTTCAACAACATATTCCAAATCTACTAAGCCTTCTTCAGCGCGTTGATTGATATGAACGTCAAAACCTTCGGGATTAAAATAGCCTAAAGCCATCAATTCGCGCTGTGAACGTTGAATGTCGTTTCGGCTAAACAAATCACCCGGGCGAGTGCGCAATTCGCGATAAATTACGTGGTCATTGGTTTTTGAATTTCCCATCACGGAAATGCGTCCGATGCGGTATTGACGGCCTTCGTCCATGCGCACTTCTACGTCAATACTATCCGGATTAATGAGTGTTTCAACCGGATAGATAAAGAAATTCAAATAGCCATCATCGTTATACAAGCTCGAAATGTCGCGGCCAGTTGGGCTGTATGAAAGACGTTCGTTGAGCAAGGCCAAATCGTATACGTCGCCTTTGCTAATGTTCAATACACTATCTAATTGCGACGTGCGGTATTTTACATTACCCGAGAACGTGATATTGCGGAAATAGAATTTCTTGTCTTCTTCTATGAATATTTTAATACCAATACGCTCTGCATTGATGGCATAAATCGAATCAGACACAATTTTAGCATTTCGGAAACCGGCCTTGTTGTATTTATCGAGAATTTTTTGTTTGTCTTCTTCGTATTCTTCTTCTACATATTTTGATGATTTGAAGACACGGAAGAAATTGCGCTCTTTGGTGTTTTTCATCGCACGCTTGAGCTTCTTGGTATCCATTTGTTTGGCTCCAACAAGATCGATGTGCTCAATCTTCACCCGGTTGCCCGGATTGATATCAAAAACCAAAACGACACTGTTCGTCATCACTTCATCCGGACGAGTGGAGGTTTCAACTTGTGCGTTAAAGAAACCTTTTTCTTTATAGTGATTGCGAATGATATTCTTTGAATTCGAGATCAAGTTTTCATTGCATACGATGCCCGTGCGCAAATCCAATTTTTCACGCAAGTTGTCTGCTTCCCCTTTTTTGATGCCTTCAATCACATATTTCCCTAATCGAGGCATTTCTGAAAGCTCAATAACCAAATACACATCAGAGCCGCGAACTTCAGCAATGCCAATGCGGATATCGGTGAAAAGTTTTTGCTTCCACAGTTTGCGAATTGCATCAGTAATCGCATCTCCGGGAATGATAATTTCTTGTCCTTCCATCAAACCACTGAAAAGCTTGATGGCTTGAACATCGCTGAATTTGGCGCCTACCACCGAGATTCCCGCTATGCGATAAGCTTTTGGGTTTTTGTAATCAATGGCGTTTCCGATCACTACTTGACTGTTGGTTTTGGTAGAAATCAAAAGAGCGCTCAATACCACCAAAAGCATGGTCAATCGAAGACGTAAGATATGAAGCATAGTATTTTCCATTAAAGCGCGGCCTGATTTTGATCGTTGGGGATCAATTGTTCAGAGGTTTTTCCAAAACGGCGTTCTCGACTCTGATAATCAAGAATTGCTTTATAAAATTCCTCTTCATTGAAATCCGGCCAAAGGGTTTCGGTAAAATATAACTCTGCATAGGCGATTTGCCATAGCAAAAAGTTACTAATACGAATTTCCCCGCTGGTGCGAATCAGGAGTTCCGGATCGGGAATCCCGCGCGTAGTGAGATGATCGGATATAAGTTGATCGGTAATATTTTCTGGAGAAATGCCTTGTGCAGCAATTTGGCGTATGGCTTCAGCAATTTCCCAGCGAGAACTATAACTCAGCGCCAATACCAAGTTGATTGCCTCATTTTTGGCGGTGCGTTCAATTCCTTTTTTAAGCTCTGTCTGACAGTATTCAGGCAGGTTGTTGATGTCGCCGATTGTACGCATGCGGACGCCATTTTTATCCAACTCCTCAATTTCATTCATAATGGTCTGTACAAGCAAATTCATCAAGGCTTCTACCTCTTCTTTCGGACGATTCCAATTTTCAGTTGAAAAGGCGTATAAAGTCAGGTATTTAACGCCGGCTTTCGTGGCCGCTTTGAGAGATTCGCGCACCGCTTCGACTCCATTGAAATGCCCAAAAATACGCTCCTTGCCTTGGCTTTTTGCCCAACGACCGTTGCCATCCATGATAATGGCGACATGGTGAGGAACACGATTTAGGTCAATTTGGTCGAAAAGGCTCATTATGAATTAAAGGTCACAAGTTAAAGCGGGCAAATGTACGATTTTCATGGGGTATATAATTGACCATTCCAACAGGATGTAGCCTTTTTATCGATTCGGATGTTCAGTGAGCCTAAAACAAAGAAATACAAGTCTTTACGACCAGGGTCACCCCGCTGGATGCCAGTATTGGTTCCATCAGCGCGCATTTTTACCAAACTTTGGTCAGACAGCACTGAGGAAGCTTGTCCATTCTCATCTAAAAGCACTTCAGGATCGGCATATGTACCGGAAATATCGTCGAAATAATCTGTAAAGGTGCGTCGCAAGCCCCATTCGAAAGAGAAACCGAAGATTTTAGTAATGTTTACTTTCACTCCTAAACCCATGGGTAAGGCGATGATATTGGTATTGTATTTATCTCCACCCAACGATGTGCCCTGCCCTTCGGTGCCTAATGGCTGTAGCTCATACCACACACCTTTGTAGTTAGCTTGTGGCTTCATGGCGGTGTAGGCCAGTCCCATGAATAGATACGGGCTAATCCAATCATTTGTGCCAATCTGATATTGAAAATAGTTCAATTCAAATTGGAAACTCGTTTCAATAAACTGATTGCGAAAATGCAAATTGCGATTGCGAATCCACTCGTCATCGCTGTCACTATCGTATGCGTAAACTTGCCCAAAAAGAACAGAAGTCTTGAAAGTCCAACGGCGACTGATATTGTTGCGAAATGACAAGCCACCTGATGATTTCATGGAGGTACCAAAGTGTTTATATGGATTGACCTCACCCAAATAATAGGCAGTTCCGTACAAAAGTCCTATTTCTTTACTCTTGTCGGCTTTACTGATCTGGGCTTGAATATCAAGAACGTACAGTGAGAGGGCTATGAACAGTACGACGATTCTCATCGGCTGCTTATCGGTATTTTTCCGTTTTTATTGTGCTCAAAGGTAAGACGGGAGAGCCCTCTTTCAAATTAATTCCGCTTGTCCAGTCCCCAACCCATTTTGTTTCGAATGGTATCGAAGAATGTTTGGCCGGGCAACGATACAAGATTGATTTCGAATGATGCCTTGGTCAATTGAATGGTTGTGCCGCTCTCCAAGGCGTATGATCGACTATCAATAGTCAATAAGGACTGCGGTTCGCGGCTTTCAGCTCGGAGTGATATTTTATTTGAGTTGCTCAGAATAAGTGGACGCACGTTCAAATTGTGGGGGGCCACTGGGGTTATAATCAAATTATCGGAATCAGGAGTGACAATAGGGCCGCCGCAACTCAGGCTGTAGGCGGTCGAACCCGTCGGCGTGGCAATAATCAACCCATCTGACCAATATGTGCTCATGTATTGATCATTGACGTAGGCGTGAACGGTAATCATACTGTTGCGTTCTTTGTTCAGTAAGCTCACTTCATTCAGCGCAAAAGGAAAATCGCCAAATTGTTGATCCAGACTGCGCACCTCGATCAAAGCACGTTTATCAAGTTTGAATTGTCCGTTGATCAATGCTTCAATAGCATTGTCAATCTCTTCTACGTCAACATGCGACAAGAATCCGAGTCGACCCGTATTCAAGCCCAAAATTGGAATATTGCTGTCTTTGATAATTGTTGCAGTATCCAATAGAGTACCGTCTCCTCCGACACTGATTAAAAAATCGGTATCGCGGATGTCGTCCATGCGATTGAATGTGGTGATCGAATCGGGCATGGGGAAGTGATCTTGGACAAAACGGTAGAATTTTTCATACACAGAAACTTGGACCCCGCGACTTATTAAGACGTCAAAAAAATGACGCACGTGATGCTTGTATGCGGGCTCAAAGCGTTTGCCGTAGATGCTAAATCTCATGATGGTTTTCCCTGTGAAGCGAAGGTAATCTATTCGCTTAGATATTCAGATAACGCATCAATTCATCGTAGCGTTTTTTTAGGTCTTCGGTATACACCGGTTCCTGATAACTTCCTTTGATGTGATAATTGAATCGGGAAAAGCTTTGTAAAATGGCGTTCAAATCGGGATTACTCAATTTGAGATTGACTTCAATGCGCCCCCCATCCCCAGGGCTTACAGAGGTACTTAAAATTTTCGAGTCATTTTCTTCTACAATGCGAGCGATTTGCTGCAAACTGTAGTCTTTTTCGTACATTTCAAGAACAATGATTCCACCCGGACGGTCGGCCCCTTGCATTTGCGAAAGTTTTTCGACCAAATCTTCGAGCGTAATACAGCCGAGATAAATGCCTCCTTCGTTGACCACAGGAATTGCAGTAAGGTGCAATTCACTGGCTGATTTGAGCACTTCTAGTATATGTTCTTGCGGTTCTACGCGACCGTCAATGAGATTGCCGTATTGCAGGGTAGGGTGGGATACCATGCTGCCCGCCGCAAGCATGGCTGTTTCAGAGGCCATGCCTATGAATTTTCCATTTTCAACTACCGGAAGGTGAGCCACCCGGTACTGGTCCATGAGACTCAGGGCATTCTCCGGATCTTCTGTAGGCAGAAGTGACGGGATATCCGGATTGATCATATTTAGGGCTGTAATCACGCTTTCGGATGTTAGGGTTTCTGAATGCTTTTACATCGGGAACTGCTCATTCCCTACCTTTATACAGTGGTAACTAAATAAAGTTTTCGATGTTTTAAACATTCAATAAAATATCGAGCCAAAAATTGCCCGTCTAAGACGTACAGCCAAAGCAAAGTCTTCGGAGTTTTGCACAGTTTTGATTTGATTAATAACAATACAGGGAAAATGACGAAATTAAGTGTGAATATCAATAAGATAGCTACTTTGCGCAATGCGCGTGGAGGAAACGTCCCAGATGTAGTAAAAATGGCATTGGATATCGAACGCTTTGGTGCTGAGGGAATAACGGTGCACCCGCGCCCTGATGAACGCCACATTCGGTACAGTGATGTTCGTCAATTGGCACCTGTTTTAACCACAGAATTCAATATTGAAGGCAATCCTGAAGAATCATTTATTCGATTGGTCATGGAAGTGCGACCTGCTCAAGTGACGCTTGTGCCTGACCCACCCGGAGCGATTACAAGCAATGCGGGTTGGGATACTTTGAAGAACAGAGATTTTTTAACCAATATCATCAAGCGATTTAAGCAAGAGGGCATTCGTACGAGCATTTTTGTAGATGCCAATCCAGACCTGATTGCTGCCGCAGCCGAAACTGGAACAGATCGTGTTGAATTGTATACAGAATCCTATGCACATCTTTTTCCAACCAATAAAGAACAAGCCATTGGCCCTTTTATCTCTGCTGCAGAAAAAGCAATAGAAGTAGGCCTTGGATTAAATGCAGGGCATGATCTTTCTTTGGAAAATTTGGCCTACTTCAAAAAATGCATTCCGGGTTTGTTGGAAGTCTCGATCGGTCACGCGCTAGTAAGCGATGCGTTGTATTTTGGAATGGAGAATACCATAAATATGTATAAAAAACAGTTAGTGGGATGAATTTGAGCTATCGGGTTTTTGGTGAGGGCAAGCCGCTGATCATATTGCATGGACTTTTTGGAAGCAGCGACAATTGGCAAACACACGCAAAGCGATTGAGTACCATGTGTAAGGTAGTGCTTGTCGATCAACGTAATCATGGTCATGCGCCCCATCTCGAGGAAATGAATTATGATGCTATCGCAGACGATTTGCTTGAATTGGCCGCGCATGAAGGGTTGCGTGATATCATTCTTCTAGGGCACAGCATGGGAGGCAAGTCGGCCATGCGTTTTGCTCAAAAAAGTGGGTTCTTAGTTGACGCCTTGATTGTGGCTGACATGGGCATGAAAGGATATCCAAGGCATCATGATTTGATATTTAAAGGGCTGAATGCTGTTGATGTGGATAACTGCGACTCACGCAAAACGGCTGAAGGACGCTTGTCCACGCATATCCAGGATGAATCGACGATGCAGTTTTTGATGAAAAATTTGTATTGGAAAGAGCCCGGAAAGTTGGCTTGGAGATTCAATCTGGCCGTTTTGGAAAGTCATATTGATGAAATACTGGTCGCACTTCCCGAAGAGCGCATTGATTGCGAAACACTATTTATTGTTGGTGGTAAAAGCGGCTATGTTCTCCCGGAAGATCATGAATCCATTCGAGAAAGGATTCCTTTGGTTCACTTCGAAACTATTGCAGAAGCCGGGCATTGGGTGCATGCAGAAGCACCAGTCCAATTTCTTGAAATCGTGGAATCTTTTATCCAACAACGACTCTAGTGTATATTTGACTCATTCGGATTAGATTTGCAATTCGAAAAATGCAATTGAAATGGCTTACGACAAAAAAATTTTAGTACCTACCGACTTCACCAGAGTGAGTGATGTTGCATGTGATCACGCTTTATTGATGGCGAAAACCATCGAAGCTGAATTGCATATTATTCACATTATTGAAAGCAAGAAGCAGATTGCGGAAGCCCGCATGAAAATGGATGCGCTCAAAGAATTCTTGCGCACGGAAAAAGGTACTGATGTGCACACCATCATCCGTATTGGAAGCATTTTCGAAGATATTGATAAAGTCGCCATTGAAATCGATGCTGCATTAATCATTATGGGTACACACGGTCTACGTGGAATGCAATTCCTCACCGGAAGTCGTGCCCTCAAAATTGTGACAGAAAGCAGTGTGCCTTTTATTGTGGTGCAAGAGCGAACTATTCGTCAACATGGTTACCACAAACTCGTAGTGCCGCTTGACTTGCACAAAGAAACCAAGCAAAAATTGAGCTTGGTGGCCGATATGGCGAAATATTTCGGCTCGAAAGTTTATTTGATTTCTCCGGGTGAAACGGATGAGTTTTTGAGAAATCAATTGAACCGCAATATTCGATTCTCTGAAGAATATTTGTCTGAAAACGAAATTCCGTACGAAGTGGAAATCACTGAGGCCAAATCAGATGGTTTCGTGAAGTCATTGTTGAAATACAGCGCTGCGGTTGAAGCAGATTTGATCTGTATTATGAATTTCTACGACAATAGCTTTATCAGTATTTTTAACCAAAGCTATGAGCAGCAAGTGATCACCAATGAAGCGCAAATCCCTGTGCTATGCGTGAATCCGGTGTCGACTTACGTCGTAGATAAGCCGATGTTCTCGCCTTTGTAATTCAAAAAAGTGGGTTGATTTAATCTGTGATTCGGATGCCAATCACAAGGATGTCGTCAACTTGTTCTTGATGCCCTTGCCAGATATCAAGGGTGTCAGACAATCGCCATTTTTGCTCAGGCATGGGCAAATGAGCGATGTCTAGGAGGAGTTGACGGAATTGCTTGCGCATAAATTTCTTACCGCGTGGTCCACCGAACTGATCAACGTAACCATCACTGAATAAATAAAGGCAATCGCCAGTATGTAATTGGTAGTTGTGATTAGTGAATTCTCGCTCGTTATTTACATAACTTCCTATACTGAATGGGTCACTTTCGATGATGTTCATTTCACCATCGCGAATGATGTATACCGGATTGTGTGCTCCGCTAAACTCGAGCATTTTGGTTTTTGGATCAATCGTGCACAAGGCGATGTCCATACCATCGCGCATGTAACTTTCCCCATCAGAAGAGCGCAATACATCAACCGCCAATCGATTGGCATTATTCAGAATCTGTGAAGGACGTGTAAATACTTTGGTAACGGTATTGAGTACATTGTGTCCTACTAAGCTCATAAATGCACCGGGAACTCCATGTCCGGTGCAGTCTGCCGCGGCAAATACTTTTTTTCCGCCCAATTCTTTAAACCAATAAAAATCGCCCGATACAGTAGCTTTCGGGCGGAAAAGGACAAACGAATCTTCAAACATCCGCTTAATGGAAGCATCATTTGGAAGTATGGTTTCTTGAAGACGTTGGGCATAATCAATGCTCGATTGTAAATCAATATATAAGGCCGTTACCTTTTCCTTTTGAATTTCAACTTCTTCTTTTTGTTTGCGAATCTCTTGCGTTTGTTGCGTTACTTTTTGCTCCATTTCGTTGCGATACGATTGCAAATCGTCGCGCATTCGAAGAAGCGATTTTCCCATTTCATCATATTCGCTCAATGGTTCAAAAGGCACATCGAAATGGCCTGCACCAACCGAAATAGAAAACTCTTTTGTTTTTTCGAAATTCGTCACCAATCGATTGACAGCGTTGGCCATTTCCCCAATTTCATCATTGCCTGCACGTGTAGGATGCACGGAGTAAATACCCAAAGAAAGGTTTTGAAGTTTTTTGCGCAAATGATTGATTGGTTTAACAATCGAGCGTGAAGTGAAGAATGCGATGAGGATACCTGCAATGATTACGCTAATAGAGATATTGATCAAAAGCATACGCAATTGATCAAAGGAGTGATTCATCAAAGCAATATCACTGTTCATGTATTGCTGTTGATGGGTGATCAATTCATCGATCGATTTACGCACCTGCGCATACGCCGTTGGAATTCGACCACCTTCGAGCATAAGTTGCTCGGCCTCCATCGTTACGAATGGATCTTGGTAGCTTTCGAACGTAGGCAGTAATTGACGTATTTCTTTATAATCAGAAAGTAAGGCGCGAA
>JBMOFW010000076.1:0-12670 GCA_049318685.1 Flavobacteriales bacterium | reverse complement strand
CGGCTGGAAGAGTAAGTGTTCCGCTATTAAATGGAATAACAAATTTTTGTTTGATCGTGGTATCCGGAATCGTCGCCAATGAATCGACATCGATATCCGTCAAGCTTTCATGAAAAACCAAATGCCACATACCCGCTTCGTCTATTTCCAACAAAGAATCGGGCACTATATCATCGAGTGTGAGACTTCCATGCGCTAGGGGAACGGCATAACGTGAATTCCACGTTGTGGATTCCTTGCGGCATCCAGCCAACAAGATCATCACAAGACCAATGATCACATTCCATTTCATGGGCATACTACACTTGAACACGTTTCTTCCCCCCAAACATGGTGGGACGCAATTGACGCAAGGTAATGAAAAGAAGCCCGATGATCATCGGCAATGTCGCCAAATGCAATCGTTGTGGAATAAAGAACCAACCTGCGATAATGATCAACAATATTCCAGTGAGTATCTTAAAATAGGATTGAATCCATTTTTTATTCAATGAGGCAAACGCTAAATATAGATTGATTGGATTCGCCCACAGCAAATTCAAATTCCATTTTGTGGTGGTGTGATCGGTCAAGAACCAAAGGAAAAACACCACTACGCCTATCAAACCTGTAACAAGGAGCAGCACGCGATCGGTAACTACTACAGGCATTCCAGCGCGCATGCGCAACATTCCCCAAAACAATTGTAGCACCATAAATATGGAGAACACAACCATGGGCGTGAAGAAACTGTGATCGCTTAAATCATAATCCTTTGGCAACATTTCTTCTGTTCTGCCCATCAATACGCCATCTCCATATGTGGCAAAATGCATTTCATTCATCAAACTATCGGGTAAAAAACAGGGATCCCCCTTTTGCATTTCTTTATCACAGGGTATACCCAAAGCGAGATCAATACCGAAGTCGCTCCATGGCATGTGATCTAAATAGCGTTGAATAGCCTCCCTGAACGTGTAAGAATGCGCATAGGTATAGGTCAAATCTACCTTCTGCGACGGTGTTTTCACCAACATGTCGCGCACACGGGTGGCACAATTGTCATAGAAAAAATCATAGCGATAGTAGCGATTCTCCGGTTTATAATTTTCTTCCAAAGCGCGCAGCATCCGTCTTTTATCATTTGGTTCGATCAGCATTTCTTGCGAAAAAATACCGCGCCCTTCCTGAATATATTGAAATTGAAATCCGGCGAATT
Organism: Flavobacteriales bacterium; assembly: GCA_049318685.1. Taxonomy (GTDB): domain Bacteria; phylum Bacteroidota; class Bacteroidia; order Flavobacteriales_D; family Sanyastnellaceae; genus JAIXWP01. Next base: position 11,472 of record JBMOFW010000076.1, on the reverse strand, counting down.
CCGTTTTTGATAAGCGATAGTCCAATTTTCCTTGAGCAAATTTCAAATAAAAACCAGGATCAAATCCATCAAAAGTGCCGTAGTTATAAACCCAGTCGATGGGCACACCCGCAATAGTATCTTCATAACGAATAGCAGTATGGCCGAAAATGCTGTACAAATCCGCACCGGAAGTGCATGTCAGCAGCGTAAAGCGTGCGTTATCGGAGGCTTCAATCTGCTGCGATTTTATCTCCATCATCAGCAAAATGCCAACGCATAAAAGCAAGATTTTTTTCATCAATATTATATCGTAATGTATCCTTCAAATGACTTCTCAGCAGGCCCGGTGAGGTAGATACCGTGAAATAAATCCTCGTCATGTTCGAAGCGCACTTCTAAATTTCCACCTTTGGTTCGAATAGCAATCACCTCCAAATTTGGCCATTTCAACCCGCATGCCAGCGCCACAGCGGTGACACCCGTACCGCACGACAAGGTTTCATCTTCCACGCCACGTTCATAAGTGCGCACATACACTTGGCCTTCCGCTTCAATTTCAACCAAATTTACATTGGTTCCACCCGGCGCATACTCATGGCTATATCTTATTGGACGAGCCATAGCAAGAATATCCACCTCGTCAATCTTTTCTTGAAAAACAATATGATGTGGCGAACCTGTATGGAAAAAGAAAACCGAATCACTCAGTTGTTTCCATTGTGTCGTATCGCGCATGTGCACCGACACGCGGCCGTTTTCGATCACCCCTTCATGAACCCCATCTATGGCCGAAAATTGAACTTCTTGAGGAATATAGCCCAAGTCGTGGGCAAATTTCACCGCGCATCGACTGCCATTGCCACAAAAGCTTTTGCTGGCATCCGGGTTGAAAAAATTCATTGAAAAATGAAGGCCATCCTTCGCTTTCTCCAATAAAATCAATCCATCTGAGCCAATTCCAAAATGACGATCGCATATTTTGACCACATCCTTATCTGATAAATGTACCGTTCCGGCCATGTTATCAATCATAACAAAGTCATTTCCAGTGCCGTGGTATTTTTTAAACGGTACGATCATGGGGCAAAAGTAACCGATTAAACTATTCAATTTGGAGTATCTTCGCGCGGAGAAATAAGATTACATGGAAAACCTCACCAGTGACTTGCTTTTGAAAGCGTTTCGACTTATGTCTACAGCCCGCAATATGTCGGATCTGTATGAAGAAAACGCCAAGGTCACCGCAAAATATGTTCATGCCACTTCCCGTGGTCACGAAGCGTGTCAGTTAGCCCTCGGTTTACAACTCAAACCACAAGACTATCTCAGTGCATACTACCGCGATGATAGCATTATGCTCGGCATGGGCATCACCCCATATGAATTGATGCTTCAATTGATGGCCAAGCGCGATGACCCATTTAGTGGTGGTCGCACCTATTATTGCCATCCTTCTCTCAACAGAGAAGACATGCCGAAAATCCCTCACCAATCCAGCGCCACCGGAATGCAAGCCATTCCAACTACCGGCGTAGCGATGGGTATTCAATACAAGGAAAAACAACATTTAGTCAACTATACCAGCAATGATGAAAAGCCCATCGTAGTCTGCTCCATCGGCGATGCGGCAATGACGGAAGGTGAAGTCTCCGAAGCATTTCACATGGCTACCTTGAAGCAGTTGCCGATTATTTATTTCGTCCAAGACAACGAATGGGATATCAGTGCGCATGCCTCTGAAATCCGATTTGGCGATGCCGTGACCTATTCACGTGCATTTCCCGGACTCAAGGTAAAATCATTGGATGGTACCGATTTCATCAATTGTTACAATACGTTGAAAGAAGTCATTGAGGATGTGCGTAAATACCGCCGCCCTTGGTTGATTCATTGCAAAGTACCTTTATTGGGCCACCATACTTCTGGTGTTCGCCGCGAATGGTATCGCGATGATTTGGAAGCCGCACAAAAGCGCGATCCGCTTCCTCGTTTCAAGAAACAATTGAATGCCCTCGGATTTGCCGATGCATCGTTGGATGAAATTTGGAATGAAGCACGCGAATTTGTGGAATCAGAATACAATCGCGCTTTGGCTGCTGAAGATCCGCGTCCAGAAGATTTATTCCAACATGCCTACGCTCCCACCCCTATTCTCGAAGAATCGGGTGAACGTGAACCAGCCGGCAAGCAACCCACCGTGATGGTCGATAGCGCTTTGTTTGCTGTTCAAGAAATTTTAGCCAAACATCCAGAAGCCTTGCTCTACGGTCAAGACGTAGGTCGACGACTCGGAGGGGTGTTTCGTGAAGCCGCGACGCTCGCTGAAAAATTTGGTGACGATCGTGTATTCAACACACCCATACAAGAGGCTTTTATTATTGGAAGTACCGTGGGCATGAGTGCCGCCGGATTGAAACCCATTGTGGAAGTACAATTCGCCGACTACATTTGGCCGGGCCTCAATCAGCTATTCACTGAAGCGGCGCGCAGTTATTTCTTGAGCAATGGCAAATGGAATGTAAGCGCTGTGATTCGAGTTCCGATTGGCGCCTATGGTAGCGGTGGTCCTTACCACAGCAGCAGTGTCGAAAGTGTGCTTGCGAATATTCGTGGTATCAAAGTCGCTTACCCTTCTACCGGTGCCGACTTGAAAGGCTTGATGAAAGCGGCTTTCTACGATCCAAATCCGGTGGTGATGCTTGAGCATAAAGGACTTTATTGGAGCAAAGTGAAAGGCACGGAAGATGCCCGCACCATTGAGCCCGATGAAGACTATGTGATTCCTTTTGGTAAATCGCGTGTGGTGCTCTCAGCCCAATCTGAAGAAAATAAAATTGCCGTAATCACGTATGGCATGGGCGTGTATTGGAGCAAATCCGCCGCCGAAGCATTCCCCGACCAGGTTGAAATCATCGATTTACGGACCATTGTGCCGCTCGATGAACAAAGTATATTTGAGGCTGTGAAAAAATGCAATCGTTGCTTGGTGGTGACCGAAGAAGCGCCAGACAACAGTTTTGCGTCTGCCCTCGCCGGAAAAATTGCCAACAAATGCTTCGAATATCTTGATGCACCAGTGATGATTATCGGCTCAGAAAATTTGCCCGCCATTCCGCTCAACAGCACGTTAGAAGCGACTATGCTTCCGAACGCTGAAAAAGTGAAAGCGAAGATGGCCGAGTTGTTGGGGTACTGAGAGGAGAACGGGGACAAGAACAAGAACGAGAACAAGAATAAGAACAAGAAAATAGAACTATGAAAACAAGAATGATCATGAGCGTTTTGGCGATGGTGTTGACCATCACAAGCTGGGCGCAAAGTTTTGAAGGAAAAATATCTGCTACGGTGAAAGCCATTGCACTTCCTGAAGAAATGGCTGGACATGCGGCCATGTTTAATCAATCCATGACGTCGTATTACAAAGGTGAAAAATCGTGTATGGAAATGAAAAACATGATGGGCACTACCACGATAATCACCGACACATTGAAAAAAGAAGTCATTATGCTCATCAATATGATGGGCCAAAAGACGGCTATCAAAGAACCGTTGACTGATGAAAACGATGACAACCCTTTGTTTGAAGCTGAAATGGAAGGCGGCAAACTTGAATTGAAAAGCGATACAAAAACCATCGCCGGATACAAGTGTAAAAAAGCGGTGTATACCATGCCCGCTGAAGAAGGTGAAACGCCTATTGTTATTGAGTTTTGGTATACAGAAGAACTCGACGTATACATGGGGGATGCTCCAATACCCGGTATGATGATGGAATACACCATGTCTATGGAAGGTATTACCATGCAATTCACAGTGACAGAAATTGTAAAAGAAAAAGTAGATGACAGCAAATTCACTATTCCTGAGGGATACACAGTGAAAACAAAAGAAGAGTTTGAGAAAAAATTCCCTAAAATGGACTAAAGTATGAAACGATCTACCATTGTAGTATTAATCATTCTTGCCTCCATCGCTTTTTTCTTTGCCAACAGATACTGGCGTGCGGCCAATATCGAATTTTCTGATGTCAAGGTATATGACATGAATAATGAATATGCTTCGCTCTCATCGCTTGCGAAAGGTCCTACCATTATTCACTTTTACGCCAGTTGGTGTGGTCCCTGCATGAAAGAGTTGCCGCAACTTTTGGAGTATGCCAAAACGGATGGTCAAAATTTCAACATCATTCTCATAACGGATGACGATGCCAATAAAATGCATCGCGTGATTCGCCAAGCCGATGGCAGCGCAGTTGTTCGACGCGTGAACTCATTGAAAGAAACAAGTATTTATTCCATTCCGGCCACATATTTCCTCAATGCCGAGGGCAAAGTGGTGGAGAAAGACTTAGGCGAGCAAGATTGGGCCAATCCAGAATTTAGAAAAGAAGTAGCCGAAATGCTACAATCCAAATAATCAGTTATTATTATGAGCACAAATTTCAATGGCGTAGCAAAAGTGACTACGATAATTGATCAAACCGAAACTACATTCGAACTGCACACCGATGGAGATGCCATCCTTGATAAAGCAATTGATATGGGCGTGGATGCCCCATACTCGTGCAAAGGAGGTATTTGCACATCATGCAAAGCCAAATTGCTTGAAGGCACAGTGCACATGAATGCAAACTATGCGTTGACCGACAAAGAATTGAAACAAGGTTATATATTAGCGTGCCAGTCGCACCCCACTTCGGAAGTGGTGAAGTTGACTTGGGATGAATAAATGAACCGACTATTTCACATAACAAAACGAATCCGAAAGGCGCAGCTTTTTCGATTCGTTTTTTTTATGTGGATTAGTCTGAGCGCTACAGCATCATTGACACAAACCATTTTCGAAATGGGTGCAGGAAGTATTCATTTTAAATCTACCGCATCCCTCGAAACCATTGATGCAACTTCAAACAAAACACGGGGCGCCGTAGACATCAATCAAAACACCTTTGCGTTCAGTGTAGACATCACCTCATTTGAAGGTTTCAATAGCGCTCTTCAAAAAGAGCATTTCAACGAAAATTATCTCGAATCCGACCTTTTCCCAAAAGCCACATTTGTGGGAAAATTAATCGACAAATTCGATCCACTAAAGGCGACGCAAACGCTGAGAGCGAAAGGTCAATTGGAAATTCATGGGGTGAAAACAGAACGCATTGTTTCGGTTACACTCACGAAATCCGGATCGAACTACGTCATTTCATCCAATTTCAATGTGGCAATCGCAGATCATGGTATCACCATCCCGCGTATTGTCAATCAAAAAATTGCTGAGATCATCATGGTAGAAGTCAAAGGAACATTAAAGCCGAAAACAGCCCAGTGAGACTTATCGTTGCCCTTTGCGTATTCTTCATATTTGGTGCTTTCCAAGCCACCGCGCAGCAACCCTATTTCAAATCTTTGGCTGTAGCAAAAAAGATTGATGAAATTCGAATTCAACGATTAGCCCAAGACCAATATGGATTTTTATGGTTAGGTACCAACAGAGGACTTCGTCGATTCAATGGTTCCACTTTGACCACGACTTCACTGCCTGTTACCATCGACAACGACATCACCGCGATTCATATAAAAGGCAACACGCTCATTGCCGGAACGAAAAAAGGCGGATTGATCGTTATCGATTTATTGAAAAACGCTGCCGAATCTTTTATCACGGTAGATGATGAAATTACCGCGCTCACTATAGACGCTCAGAATAAAATCTGGATTGCTACGGCAAGTTCAGGTGTTCTCTACGGAGAAAAAAACAACCTCAATCGCATTGACAATCAAATTGGATTGCCTGACAATATCATCCATGATATTGAATCGGTGGGCAATGCGATTTTCGCCGCCACTGATGTCGGTCTCGTGCAATGGGATGACTGCAATGTGGCCAACAAATTCGTTCACTATACCATTGATAATGGGCTGCAAGACAATTTGATTTTGACACTTTCGGCTATGGGTACTAGCCAAGTTTTTCTGGGTGGTCAAAACGGTACCATGTGTGCTTGGAATTTTCGTGAAAAAACAGTGACCAACTTTCCCGCATTCAATGCCTTTTCGAAAGGCAGCGTCGTCAAAATTATTCATGCCGCCAATGAACTATTCTGTTTTACCGATAACAATTACGTATTCACCGGAAATCTCGTTGATCAACAATTCGTTCAGTCGGCCGGTGAAAGTCAGTCCCCATTCAATAATCGCACACCATTTCTTGATGGCATCTATGATCAAGAAGGCAATTTGATCGTTTGTAATAAAACGAATAACCTCTGGATTGCTGACTCACGCTTTTTATTTATCACCGATCATGAGCAACATCCATTAGGTAATCTGCGCGCAATCACATCCGACAGAAAAGACAATATTTGGCTCTCCACGCCTGATGGACTATTCAGTCATCACTTCTTGTTTAGTAATGAGCAAAAACTGAAAAACTATTTACCCAAACCAAAAAAAAATCAAGATGAAATTATTTGTCTTGCCGAATCGCAAGACAGTGCGCTTTGGTTTGGCATGTATGGAGGTGGACTTGGTCGAATAGATCCGAGAACAAAAAAGATCAAATATTTCAAAGAAAAAGACGGACTACTCAACAACAATGTATTGTCATTGACAGCAGATGGCAATAAGCTTTGGGTGGCCACTTTGGGAGGGGTATGCAATATTGAAAACATAGCTGGTGAGTGGGTATTTTGGAATGAACCGAAGGAATCGGGTTTATCTACTTACGTCTATTGCGTTTTCAAAGATTCCAAAAAAAGAATTTGGTTTGGATCGGATGGTGACGGACCGATCTACAAAGACATTTCCGGTCAATACCACGCCTTGATAGAGCAATTCCCGCTGGTATCTAAAACCGTATTGGCGATCAAAGAAGATAGTTATGGAAATATTTGGTTCTTGACGGCAGATCAACAATTGCAATGCTTTCGCGAAAACCGCATTGAAAAAAGAGAGATTGTTTCGGATGGTGATAAACCCACACTGTACGCCATAGAAAATGATGATAAAGGGAATATCCTTGTTTTCACATCCTCGGGATTTGCTATCGTCAGAGCCGATAGTCCATCATTTGAATTTGTAGCCACGGATGAGCCCATTGGCGCAGACTATCTCAATGTAACCACCAAAGATCAGCACGGCAACATTTGGATCGGGTTGCAATCCTCGCTGATTCGCTTCGCACAAAGTGATAGTGCATCGCGACACAAGCCCTTGGCTCGAATTGAAAACATCTTGGTGCAATTGCAACCCATCGATTCGACCTTGCACGAGTTCTCTGCCAACGAAAATCATTTCACGTTTAAAATCACCGGACTTTGGTTTAAGCAACCCGAGCGTGTTCGCTATCGCTATCGACTCATTGGATACGATTCCAACTGGGCCGTTACCAAAAACAATGAAATCGTATTCTCGAAACTCGATCCTGGTTCCTACACATTCGTGCTTCAAGCTTCTGCGAATGAAGATTTCAGCGATGCCCGTGAGTGTATTTACCAATTCGAAATCAATCGTCCTTTTTGGCAAACGTGGTGGTTCGTTTCATTGGCTTTGCTGTTTGTCTTCACCACGGTATTTATTATTCTTCGCGCTCGAGAGCAGCAATTGCAGCGCAGAGCACTGCTACAAAAAGAACGTATTCAAGGGCAATTTGAAACTTTACGAAATCAAATCAATCCGCACTTCTTATTCAATTCTTTCAACACCCTCATTTCGACGATTTCGAAAGACCAAGAAGAAGCCATTGACTATGTAGAGCAGCTTTCAGATTATTTCCGAATCATCCTCGAACAACGCGATAAGGAAGTGATCACACTGCGCGAAGAGCTTGCTTTGGTAGATCGCTATTTATTCTTGCAGAAAAAACGATTTAGCGAAAACCTTATCGTCGAAAAATACATTCCCGAATCGGCGATGGATACACTTATCCCTCCTATGACCTTGCAACTTTTGGTGGAAAATGCGATTAAGCACAATATTATTTCACGCTTAAAGCCACTGAAAATTGAATTGTTCGTAGTTGAAAACACCATCATGGTTACGAACACGTTTCAAGAGAAAACACAAAAGGAACCGAGCACGGGCGTAGGATTAAACAACATCCTACACCGTTATAAAATCTTGTTCAAAAAAGAAGTTCTCGTCAATAAAACAGAACAAAATTTCGAAGTTCATTTACCTTTGATTCAATCAACCAAAGATTAAAACTCCCTTCCTATGAAAGCATTTCTCATCGAAGATGAACCATCCGCATTGGAAAGACTTTCGAAATTATTGCAAGAGCTATCCCCTTCAGTGAGCATTGCAGGAGACACCGATAGTGTGGAAGGCGCTTTAAATTGGCTCAATGCAAATGCAAGTCCGGATGTGATTTTCACCGACATCCAATTGGCTGATGGAATGTGTTTCGAGATTTTCGAAAAATGGAAACCAACCTGCCCGGTTATTTTCATTACCGCGTACAATGAGCACGCTCTGCAAGCATTTCAAGTAAACGCCATCGATTATTTGTTGAAACCGCTGAAAAAAGTAGATTTAGAGCGTGCCTTGGAAAAAATAGGTGTGAAAAAAGAAGAACCAAGCATAATTCAACAAATCGACTACAACAAATTGGCGGCAGCCATTATAGCTGAAGAAAAGAAATTCGAAAAGCGCTATTTAATCCGTTATGGTGAGCAAATCCGCACTGTTTCTTCAGACGATATCGCCTATATCTATACGACACACAAAGCTGTATTTTTAGTCACCTTTGGAGGCAAAGAATATCCATTCGATAAAAGTCTTGAAACCTTGGAGAAAGAACTGGATCCGGCCAAGTTTTTCCGCATCAACCGTCAATTTATTGTCAACATTAAATCGGTAGGCCACATGCACGTTGTGTCTAAATCACGGGTTCAATTGGATCTAAATCCTCCCTTCAAGGGCGAGGAAGTCATTGTAAGCACGGAAAAATCTCCCCTTTTCAAAGAATGGCTCGGGGAATAATTCCCGTTCAGGCACTTGATTTACCCGTTCGCGCTCATTTGATTGGAAAATGAAGGACTTTGGTTGAAGTTTGTTTCTGCAACCAAATTAACCTGTCATGAAGTCGAACCTCCTCCCTAGTGATTTCGATCGATTGCTATCCGGCATCAACTTGAATATCACCAAAGAATTGATGGTCCTCAATCGCGAGAAATACCAGAATCAACTGGATATTCTGAGCGAATCACGTCGTATCAATTTGGAACGTATAAAGTTCTTCCTTTCCGGCCAGCCTTCACAAGCCTTTTAAGCCCATACCGTTTAGTAGGTATTTTTTCCCGTTCGGAGTCTTTTCTATTATTTGTGCACTTTCTTAGTGGATATTTGTTACACAAATCATCACTCATGAAAAAGGCATTCGTTTTCTTCGCATTGGTTACCGGAATATTGGTAGCCTGCCAGCACCACCCAGATGAAATTATTGAAGACGCAACCGGTGGAAATAATGGCGGCGGTGGCGGAACCGAAAACCCCGATCCGTGCGATCCAGATACGGTCTATTTTCAAAATACCATTCTTCCTCTTTTAGTTTCGAGCTGCGCTCAACCGGAATGTCATGATGCAATCACACATGAGGAAGATTTAAGACTTTACGACTATGCGCACATTATGGAAATTGTTGAAGCGGGAAATCCCAACGGAAGCGAATTGATTGATGTTTTGTATGAAAATGGCAATGACATGATGCCTCCTGCGGATGCCGGCGGACCTCTTTCTCAAGAACAAAAAGACCTCATTGCCCTATGGATTTCCCAGGGAGCGCAGAACAATGCGTGCATAGCCGATTGCGATCCCGCACAATTTACATTCTCCGCTGTGATACAACCAATGATGCAAAATAATTGTCAAGGATGTCACAGCGGCTCAAATCCTGACGGTAATTTGTCGTTGACCAATTATGATCAAATTTATGCTTCTGCCATGGATGGTAGCTTGATAAATTCGCTGCTTGGAACAAATGACTACACATTGATGCCTTACCAAAGCAATGCATTGGTGCAATGCAAAATCGATCAAGTGCAAGCCTGGATTGACGCTGGTGCTCCAAACAATTAAACTGTATGAAAATTAATCTTGGAATTCTTCTTATCGCACTCTCCCTGCTAGCCGTTTCCTTCGATTCGTGCTATTACGACAACGAAGAATACTTATATGGAGGAACCACCACCTGCGATAGCACGCGTGTGGCCACCTACAACGGAGACGTCCAAACCATCATTGCCAACAATTGCTTTGGTGGTTGCCACGAGCAAGCCTCGGGCAGCGGAGGTATCGTTCTTGAAGGTTACGTCAACCTGAAAAACGAAACCATGAACGGCGATGTGATGTGTAGTATTCGCCACGAAGGCTGCTCTCCAATGCCGAAAAGCTCGCCTAAAATGAGCGATTGCGATATTCAACTTTTAGAGAAATGGATTGCCGATGGCTATCCCGAAAATTAAGCTTATGAAGAAAATTGTTATCATCGTTTTGGCTATCGGTCTAGTAATTGGCCTTGGTGTCGCTGTTTATTTGTGGAACAAACCCAAAAAAACTGCTGATGACGAAAAACCGGTGGCTGTGCTCACTGCCGATTCACTATTAAATCAATTTGCAACGGATGAAGCTGCTACTTGGGCCAAATACAAAGGCGACAAGGTTATTCAAGTTAGCGGTAAAATCAGTGACATCACCACAGACAGCTTGACAACAATACTTATAGAAACAGCCGATATCATGGCGGTGATCAATTGCACCATGGCCAAAGATCAAGTCATTAATAAAAAAGTAGGCGATCAAATTGAAATCAAAGGCATCTGCGCCGGCTACAACATGGATGTTGAGCTTTCACAATGCGTTTTGGTTCAATAATTGAATTCGCCAAGGAAACCATAAAAAAATAGTTATCATGAAAAAAGTATTCACCATCCTCGCCATCGCATTGCTCGCTTCGACAAGCACTTTTGCTCAAAAATATTTCACTCGCACCGGAAAAGTAACTTTCTTCTCTGACACCAAGATGGAAGATATCAAAGCGGATAACAACAAAACCAATGTGGTTTTGGACGCCACCACCGGAGCCGTAGAAATTTCTCTCCTCATCAAATCCTTTGAATTTGAAAAAGCCCTTATGCAAGAGCATTTCAATGAAAACTACATGGAGAGTGACACCTATCCAAAAGCGTCCTTTAAAGGAAAGGTTGACAACATGAGTGCGGTCAATTTGAAAAAAGATGGAACATACAATGCCACGGCTACCGGCGACATGACCATGCACGGCGTGACAAAGAAAATCACCATCAATGTTACTTTCAAAGTAGTAGGTGGTAAAATCACGGGAGAAACTAAATTCTACATCGTGCCTGAAGATTACAACATTAAAATTCCAAACACCGTGCGCGATAACATCGCCTCGAAAATCGAAGTAACCGCTACTGCCGTTCTGGAAGAATTGAAAAAAGAACCAACCAGTGATCATGTGGTGCAAAGTTAT
>JBMOFW010000075.1:0-12826 GCA_049318685.1 Flavobacteriales bacterium | reverse complement strand
GTCCAGCAGAGTTAGTTGTAGATCTGAGCTCAACGGATATTCCTTGTTACAATTACGACAATGGAACAATTACAGGAACTGCTTCAGGAGGAACAGGCGTTATTACAGCCACGCTTTATCAAGGCACAACGGCCATAACCAATCAAACGGCGACGGGATTGCTCAACGTCAATTTTACTAATCTAGACGGAGGTGATTATACCGTTGAAGTCATAGATGCAAATGGATGCGGAGCATCATTTGATTTTGTCATTATCGAACCCGATCCGGTGGTCGTTACACCAACCATTACAGATGTTAATTGCTATGAAGTTTGCAACGGTACTGTGGTTTTTGATATTCAAGGAGGTGTTGGCCCCTTCACAACGGTGGTCAACTCAGCCAACGGATCATCAGCCAATCCAAATGCCTTATGTGACGGGATATATTCATACATCATTACTGATTTCAATGGATGTAATCTGACTGGTGAAATTGAAGTCCTTCAACCACTTCAGATTTCATACACATTGGCGACTACGGCAGCAAGTTGTTTTGCTATTTGTGATGGAGAGATAGATATTACTGCAGTGAGCGGAGGTATTGGTGATTTTTCATACGCAATTGCTCCCAATGCGGGCCTTTGTGGTGGAACATGTTCTGGATTATCAGCCAATTACTCTAATTTATGTTCGGGCACATACACCGTGACCATCACCGATGATGCCGGTTGTCCGCGCCCCATTACGAATATTGTCATTGGTGGTCCTGCAGAACTTCAAATTCAATTGAATCCAACCAATGTGACTTGTTTCGGAGAGGCCAATGGACAAGTTATCGTGACGAGTATCGGTGGAACAGGAGATGTATCTCTGATTCCTCAGAATACGGAGTTACCGGTTACGATTACTGATTTGGCGCCGGGTACTTACACCTATATGATTCAAGATGCGAACGGATGTATGGATGAAGATGATATTATCATTACCGAGCCAGAATTGCTCGTGGTGTCAGAAACAGAAACCAATGACGTTAGTTGTGGAGGTGCATGCGATGGAACTTTGCTTTATGAAGTGGTTGGTGGAACAGCGGCTTACAATTACACGCTTTTGCCCAACAATACTTCAGGTGGAGTGAACGGAACAATTGGTAATCTATGCGCAGAAGATTTTCAGCTAATTATTGAGGATGCCCAAGGATGTGTGGATACACTTGACTTTACAATTGCTGAGCCACCGGCATTAACGATTGATTTTAACTTGAATGCTCCTACTTGTACCGGCATGAATGATGGCACGGCTCAGGTAATTGTGAGTGGTGGTACAGGTGTATTGACGACATTTATTTCGCCAGAAGATGTATTTAACATCATTGCTATCGATGACACTACATTTAGCTTGGATAGTATTCCTGAAGGATCTATTGAAATTACGCTCATTGATGAGTCTAATTGTATTTTAGAACAGGAGTATGAGGTGATACCAGATATCATTACCGATATGGTATTGACCACATTTTCTTCTCCGGAGACTTGTTGGAATGCACAAGACGGAACAGCCACCGTGGGTGTTCAAAATGGCAATTTGCCCATTACTTATGTGTGGAATGATCCAAATGAACAAATTACTCCAACCGCAATTGGACTAACGTCAAGCGAATTTTACACGGTTACTGTGACAGATGATATTGGATGTACTCTTGATGCTACAGTTTTTGTCGATCCAACAATAGGCTGTTTCTACATTGCTACGGCGATTACACCGAATGGTGACGGTTCAAATGATGAATGGGTCATTGGTGGTCTAGAGTTTTTCCCGGAGTCTTCTGTCAAAGTATTTAACCGTTGGGGCCAAGAGGTTTTTGAATCCAAAGGTTATCCAACACGTTGGGATGGTCGGTTTAGAGGAGAGTTTCTTCCCGTTGCTGACTATTACTTCATCATTGAATATGATAAGTCCAAGGATCCTATTCTTGGCACCGTAACCATCAAATATTAAGCATAGAGATGAAGAAATTTATAGCTATTTCCGTATTAAGCGCTATCATTTTGATGAGCGTTTCATCCCATGCGCAACAGATATCGCGTCGAACCCAGTTTGCGATTAATACGTTCATGGTGAATCCTGCTGTGGCTGGCACCCAGAATTATTCTCCCTTCTTTGCCAGTTATCGCAATCAATGGGCTGGTTTTAAAGGAGCACCGACGACCATACTGGCTTCCGGTCATACAGGTCTAGCTCATGGCTTAGGTGTTGGGGCTATTTTGTACAATGACAATAGTGGTGGAGCCATTTCGGAGAGCGGCGCTGAACTTACCGGTGCTTATCGCATTGATTTGAATAATTACGATGCGGTTAGTTTCGGACTGAGTTTGAATGCAGCTCAATACAAATTCGACAACTCGCTGCTTGTTGTTCAAGACCCGACTGATCAAGCGTTGAATGGAATGCAAGCTGAATCGCATATGAACTTTGACGCCACCTTTGGTTTCTTGATTTTTGGGGAACAGTATTATGCTGGGTTCTCCATTCCACAGCTGTTTCAAAGCCAACTTAATCTGGAATCGGAAGTGCAGGGTGGTGACAATACCAATGTCCGTCACTTTCAATTGATGGGCTCTTATCGCTATTATATCAATAATACGTGGGATTTACAAACGAGCGGATTTATGCGATTTACCACCTATACGCCTGCTCAACTCGACCTGAATTTTAGGTTGAACTATAACGGAGCGGCATGGGGTGGATTTACCTACCGTCATAAAGACGCCGTGGCATTTATGTTTGGCGGAATCTGGAATAATTTTGCCCTTGGCTATAGTTACGATATCACCATGACTGATGCACGCGTGTTGAGTCCGCATACGCACGAGATACTTTTGGGCTACTATTTGGAAAGAAAATCAGGGAAATTCCGCTCGAATAGTCTAGGTCCACGTCGATTAGACCGAGGAAAAGTCGTAAACTAATTCATTAGCATTCATGAAATCTTTTTTTAGCATTTTGGTGTTGTTGCTTTCATTAAGCACCGCCGCCCAGTACAAAGGCATCGAGATTGAAGAAGTGGATAACGGAGGGGCCGTTAAGGGCAAAACAATCCGTGTTTACGTGATTCTGGAAAATGATAGTGATGCTGTTTTTAGCATATATGGAGAGGGAAGTCATCTGCTTGAAATAAAGTCGACCAAACCTTTTTTTCAGGCTGCTCAAGGCTCTGATTTGGCCAAAAATATTTCACGCAAGCTAGCTAAAGAAAATACACAGGTGCGATTCGATTCTTGGTTTACAATCGGAGCGGAAGATAATTATGATAATAATACTGAGGCCTTTAATTTCCCTACAAAGGATTTTGAAGCCACTGGGGCAGCTGTTAAAACGAATGATGGAGCGTGGTTTTGTCTTCCGGGATCGAAAGCTTCTTATGCCCGCACCAACAAAAAGGTGCTGATTATGCAATTGACATCTGAAGGAACGATGAGCGGCACATTTTCACTCATGGGGAGAACCGCCAAAGGAGAGAATTTCTTTCAGCACGATATTACATTTACATACCCGGCCAAGAAGTAATTCTTACAAATATTTCGCTGTAAACGAGTCCTTGCATTTTTTTAGCCCCTCAGGCGTGCCGGCATAAACTAGATTTCCGCCTTTATCTCCTCCATCCGGGCCCAAGTCAATAATCCAGTCTGCGCTATGCATCACGTCAACATTGTGTTCGATGGCAATAATGCTGTGGCCTTTTTCTAATAGCGCATTGAAGCTTTGCATCAGTTTTTGGACATCATGAAAATGCAGTCCGGTGGTGGGTTCGTCGAAAATAAATAAAGTGTGCGTGTTATTTCCACCCATTGTCAAGAAGGAGGCTAGTTTTATTCTTTGAGCTTCTCCGCCGCTCAAGGACGAACTGCTTTGACCAAGTCCAATATATCCTAATCCAACTTGTTGAAGTGGTAAAAGTTTGCTCAATAAATTTTTATGAATTGTCGATCCATTATCATCACTAAAGAATGAAACGGCGTCATCGACGGTCAAGTCGAGAATGTCGCTTACATTCTTGCCTTTAAACTGAATATCGAGAACTTCTTCTTTGAATCGTTTCCCTTTGCACGCATCGCAGATCAATTTGATATCGGCCATGAATTGCATCTCGATGGTCTGATATCCTTCGCCTTCGCAGGCTTCACAACGGCCACCATCTACGTTGAAACTAAAATGAGTGGGTTTGTATCCACGTTGTTTGGCCAAGGGTTGAGAGGCGAAAATGGTGCGCACTTCATCCCAAGCTTTGATATACGTTACAGGGTTGGAGCGACTGCTTTTTCCAATGGGATTTTGATCAACGAACTCGACAGATTTTATCGTTTTAATATCTCCACTGATTCCATCGAAAGCACCCGGTGCATCGCCAAATCCACCCAATTCTTTCTTGAGGGCAGGATAGAGAATATCGCGAACTAAAGACGATTTTCCGCTGCCGCTGACTCCGGTAATTACAGTGAAGCAACGCAAAGGAATTTCGACATCGATATTTTTCAAATTGTTTTCACGCGCGCCACTAATCTTGATTTTGTCTTTTCCCGGTTTACGCTTTGTGGCAATCTTGATTTTTTTTTTACCGGATAAATAATCGGCTGTGAGCGTTCCACCTTGTTTGAGTAGTTGCTCTAGTGACCCTTTAAATACGACTTCACCACCCTGAGAACCGGCTTCAGGCCCCATATCAATAAGCACATCAGAGGAGCGCATGATTTCTTCATCATGTTCAACTACAATCACCGTGTTTCCTTGATTTTTTAGTTCTTTGAGAACACCAATGAGTCGCTGCGTGTCTCGTGGATGTAAGCCGATAGAAGGCTCGTCTAGAATGTACATCGACCCCACCAAACTACTTCCTAGACTCGTGGCTAAGTTGATACGCTGAGATTCACCACCGGACAAACTATTTGAAAGTCTATTTAAAGTCAAATAATCCAATCCCACGTCGGTCAAGTATTTCAAGCGATTTTGTATTTCAAGCAAAATGCGGTTGGCTATTTTTTCTTCTTGTGGTGCAAGTTTCAATTTAGTGAAAAATGAATAACACTCACCAATCGGCAAATTGACCAAATCAGAAATGCCTTTTCCTCCCACCTTTACATAATTCGCATCTTTTCGAAGACGTGTGCCTTTGCAATCAGGACATTTCGTTTTACCGCGATAACGACTGAGCATAACGCGGTATTGAATTTTGTATGATTCGCTTTCAATAAATTCAAAGAAAGCATCAAGACCTGCCGCATGTTGATTGCCTTTCCACAAAATTTCTTTTTGAGTCTCTGTCAATTCATTGTAAGGTCGATGTATGGGGAATTCAAACTTCCGCGCGGCCAAGATGAACGCGTTTTTCCACTCACTCATTTTTTCTCCGCGCCATGGCATCACCGCATCGTCATACAGGGAGAGTTCTTTATTTGGGATTACGAGATTTTCATCAATGCCAATAACACTTCCAAATCCTTCGCATGTTTTACACGCGCCGACAGGATTGTTAAAGCTGAACAGATTTAATGAAGGCTCCTCGAACTTGATTCCGTCCGCTTCGAATTTATTCGAGAATGAATGGAGTTTTTGGTTTTCTGCGCTTTCTACAACGCATTCGCCATGTCCTTCAAAGAATGCGGAATGCACAGAATCAGCAATTCGGGTTTGATTTTCTTCATCCGGATCTGCGGTAACACGGTCGATAATGTTGTAAAGATCATCGCTCGCTTTGGCTTTGATTTCTTCATCAATTTTATAGATTTTATCGCCTACTTTAATTCTTGAGAATCCTTGTTGCGCAAGCGTTTCGAGTTTTTTTGGCAAAGCTGCGGGTTTGATTTTTTCCAACGGAGCCAAAATCATGAATCGATCTTCGGCGCCATGGCCGAGAATGAAAGCAACCACGTCTTCAACACGATCGCGCTTTACTTCTTTACCGCTTATCGGGGAAATGGTTTTTCCGATACGTGCGAAGAGCAATTTCAAGTAATCGTAGATCTCTGTGGTGGTGCCAACTGTGGATCGAGATGTTCGTGAAGTTACTTTTTGTTCGATAGCGACAGCTGGGGATATGCCTTGAATAGTATCGACATCTGGCTTGTCTAATCGACCGAGAAATTGACGCGCATAACTGGATAGGCTTTCTACATAGCGCCTTTGACCTTCGGCAAAAAGTGTATCAAAAGCGAGGCTCGACTTACCGGAACCACTCAAGCCAGTAATAACAGTCAGTTGATTTCGAGGAATCGAGACGGTCACATTTTTAAGGTTGTGTACACGTGCACCTTTGATGATGATATTTTGCTTTGGATCGTCTTCGATCACTATCTTTTTTTTGGTCGCCATACGTTGCACAAAAGTCAAGAAAAAAGCCTCCTAATTTGGAGGCTTGTTGAAATAACTTGAAATATTAGCATTTGTTCATCATGCGACTAGTGCAATCAATGAAAAAATGATCACAAGGATATATATACCAATGGTGATAATTGTCAGAATTCCAATGAATTTGAAGAGCTTTTTAAGGTTTAAAGTCATTTCTTCCAAATCAGTTTCATTTCCATAGAGGCCCGTATTGAGAGCAGCATTGCTTAGTCTGAGGAGAAATAGGGTAGGGAAGAAGTAAAGAATTCCAATGGCCAAGTACAAAAAGCCGATTCCCGACATGGTCATTCCATTTGAACCAGAGATACGGCTATTGCTGATGAACGCGAACATTGAAATGGATCCAAGGATCATAAATCCAAGTCCAATAAACCCGAGAATCGCAAGAAATCTTCCCCATTTTCCAGCAATTCGTAGGTTTTCCTGAATTTGGGTGGTTATCGAGCTGGTATTCGAGAATCCGGCGTCAATGGTTTGGTTTTCCATAAAAAAGCGATTAGAATTAAGGTCTGAAACGAATAATAAGTCCGAGATTGAGATCGACACCTCCTGCGAAAAGTTTTCCATTGAGGTCATCGATATTTACTGCTTGTGAATTGATAGCATATTCTCGGAGGGAGAAGTTGTGGCCATCGTAACCCAAATTGAAGTTCAATCCGAAGTTGCGATCACCAAAATAGAAAAGAGCACCGGTGTTTAGTTTTACCCCTCCGCCACTATACCGCAAAGTTTGCTCATCATTTTGTGCGTCTTTTTCACTCGTTTCCAAGACGGAAATGTGAAAATTCAATCCAGTATACCATCTGAAATTGGGTTTATTCACGATGGCAAATTCACCGGTTAAACCAAGCACAGAATATACATTGCTTTTGCCTTCATTGTCTTCGTCTGGGTCATAAAGATAAGATCCGAATTTCATATCGAGACCAGCATTTATGCGGCGCGTCACGTCGTAGCGCAGATCCAAATTGAGATGGCGTGTCACGGCGCCGCTCGTGTCTCGGTCAATGAGCGTGGTATTGTTCCAAGTAAATTCGGAATGTGTTTTATATACTCCGAATCCCATACCGACACGAAGTTGGATTTCTTTAGCTCTTTTGCCCGAGTCATTCTCGCGCGGAGCCATCTTTTTAAAAGTAAATGTTGGTTGTTGTCCGTAAATGCCCAATTGGCCAAATGACGAAAGATTTAAAAGGCATAGGCAAAGGACAAGTGTAGCTAGTCGAGTAAGTTTCATGAGGCCAATATAAAAAAAAAGTCCCGCCAAATTGGCGGGACGGGGTTAATACATTTTTTCAGCTTCTGAAATTAGTTGAGAACCATTTTGAAGCTGTTCATTTTTTTTGATTTGCGAACACTCAGCGCTTTTGAAAAGTTGAGAATGTTCTGCAAAATCTCTTCTCTGGGTTCGAGTTCTTCGTTAGACTTGGCCAGAGGCAGGATTCCTTCTACCATCTTTCTTTCATTTTTTGTAAAATCGCTAAGATCTTGAAGTGTAAAATGAGGCATAGGCGCTATTTGATTGTTTGTGTGGGTTGAACGATTGTATTTCAAGATTATTATAAATGGCAAAAAAAAATCCCGGAAGCGTTTTCCGGGATTTATTCTACCTTAACCAAATTGACTACCTGAGAGTCATTTCCATTTGATTTTTTTCGATCAATTTTCGAAGATTGATCAATGCGTATCTCATTCTGCCCAAGGCAGTATTGATGCTAATATTGAGTGTTTCGGAGATTTCTTTGAAGCTCATATCGTAATACAAACGCATCATGACAATTTCTTTTTGTTCGTCGGGAAGGTGGTTCAAGAGTTTCTTCGCGTCGGACAAGATTTGTTTGTTGACAGTACTCTCTTCAGTGGTTTTTTCGCCGCTGCTGATAAAGTCGAACGGATCGTAATCATCATTGCCGCGAGTCATGGGCATCTTCTTTTTACCACGAAAGTGATCGATGCAGAGATTGTGCGCGATACGCATGATCCATG
This sequence comes from Flavobacteriales bacterium, assembly GCA_049318685.1. Taxonomy (GTDB): domain Bacteria; phylum Bacteroidota; class Bacteroidia; order Flavobacteriales_D; family Sanyastnellaceae; genus JAIXWP01. The sequence goes on along the minus strand of JBMOFW010000075.1, from coordinate 4,460 downwards.
CACTGAATTTGCCTTCTTCGTTGTATTGTCCATCTTTGAGGGCCTGAATGGCCTTCATAAACGTGTCTTGGAAGATGTCTTCAGCCATTGCACGGTCTTTCACGTACATGTGGATTTTACCGTAAACACGGCTTTTGTAACGCTTTAAAAGTTCTTGGAAACATTCTTCCTGCCCTCTTACGTAAGCTTCTACGAGCTGACGATCGGTGAATTCACTTAGACGCATAACGACCTCCTCTTTTAATTGAGTTCTACTTGGTAATTGTTTAGAACAAAGAGTAAAGTCTGTCTATAGGCGAAATAAAATGTCTTAGTATATGGGTTAGGCTTTTTAACACCTATTCCCGAATATTATTGTGTACGCCGAAAATATTTTTTCGGATACCCAAATATAGGCATATTTTGAATCAATTCCAATTTTAACAAAAAAACACGATTAGAAATCTCAGTTCTAAACGCTATTAATGAAGGGATTGGAAATACTTTGGGGTATGATTATCAAAAAGTTGAGGATGGAAAATAGCACCGAGGTCTTTGAGCATAATGTGCGGTTCGACCACGGCATCTCCAAAGTAGTCGACCATGGATGTGTTGCAGTAGAAAATATGTTTTTGTTGAAAAGCATCAATGGACTTTAACAATGGATTTCGCTCAGCAACAGCGGCATAGCTCAACGAATCGCTGCTGAACTCAACGATTCCCCAATAATCGGTATGCAATACATCAACGACTAGATTTTCAAGAGGAATGGACAAGTTTCCACTCGTTGTTTTGTCTTGATAAACATAGCTCGCCCCGGCGTCTTGGATCAACGTGGATTGAAAGCTATTGCCTGGAGGAGCAAACCAAGTACCGCCGTCGGCACTACCGGTGAATGCAAAAGGGATAGTGGTTTTCTGCTCTGCGATGTGCTTTCGCGTCTTTTCATAATCTGCGGCAATTGCATTGAATATGCTGTCGGCGGCATGTTGTTTTCCAATCACGGCACCAAACACTTTGATCCATTCTAATCGTCCAAGAGGATGAGGTTCGAGGTATTCGGAGATGGGAATACAGGCAATTCCTTTGGAGGTATACTTATCATAATTACCATGACCATAGGGGTATACAAAAAAATACTCCGGTTTGTGGCTCAAGAGCAACTCCATGTTGACATCGTCTGCACCGGAGAGATTCAAAATTTGACCGGCCGAAATGCGTTCTTTCGCATGTGAATTGCGCACCAAATCTGCAAAAGCCACCGATTTGATCACGTCCAAAGCGCCAAGAAGTTCGAAATAGGACACATGCGTGGTTGAAAGGCAGGCTAGATTTGATGAAGGCATTGGGTTCAAGGTGATGACTTCGAGTGTGTCACCCGGATTTTGGAGGTCAAATAAGACCAATTGAGTGCTGTTTTCTAATTGAATAATTTCAAAACCTTTGGCATAAAGTGGTTTTGAAGATTGGCGAGCGACTGGAATAGGGTTATTTGTCGCTGGATTTTGGCACCCCAAGGCCGTCAAGACAAATAAAACGAAATAATAGCGCATGCCGCGAAAATAAGGCTATAAAGGTTTACTAAATTCGCCAACAATTCCCATTCAATAAAAAATGGCAGATCAAAATATAGAATTCAATCGCAATGAAGACAAGATGATGCAGTTGGTTTCCCAACTCAATTATCGTCTCGAAAAAATAGCTCTCGGCGGAGGGCAGGCTAAAATTGATAAAGAGCATGAACGCGGCAAACTCACTGCACGCGAACGCATCGATTTTCTTTTAGATCAAAATACGCAGCGCATCGAGATCGGCGCCTTTGCCGGCGACGAAATGTATAAGGAGCATGGAGGATGTCCGGGTGCTGGAGTTGTCGTGGTGATGGGGTATGTGAAAGGTCGCTTGTGCATTGTTGTTGCCAATGATGCCACAGTGAAGGCTGGAGCATGGTTCCCGATTACGGGCAAAAAGAATTTACGGGCGCAGGAAATTGCTATGGAAAATCGCATTCCAATTATTTATTTAGTGGATAGTGCGGGTGTGTATTTGCCGATGCAGGATGAGATTTTTCCGGATAAAGAGCATTTTGGTCGCATTTTTAGAAACAATGCGATGATGAGCAGCATGGGTATTCCGCAAATTGCTGCCATTATGGGCTCGTGTGTTGCCGGTGGCGCGTATTTGCCCATTATGTCGGATGAGTCATTGATTGTAGATAAGACAGGAACAATTTTCCTTGCCGGTTCTTATTTGGTAAAAGCGGCCATTGGTGAAGATATCGATAATGAAACACTTGGTGGAGCTACAACGCATTGTGAGATCAGTGGTGTGACTGATTATAAAGCCAAGGACGATAAAGATGCTTTGAATACGATTCGCGAATTGGTCGATAAATTTGGAAAGAATATACATACAGCCGGGTTTGATCGAGTGAAGTCAGCGATGCCTAAATCCAATACGCGTGATGTCTACGGAATTTTACCGGAAGATCGTTCGAAGCCTTACGAAGTGAGAGCGATTATCAAGTGTTTGGTCGATGAAAGTGAATTTACCGAATACAAAGAAGATTACGGAAAGACGATTGTGTGTGCCTATGCGCGCATTGATGGTTGGGCGGTGGGCATTGTGGCTAATCAACGCATGATCGTAAAGAGCAAGAAAGATGGAATGCAATTGGGTGGGGTTATTTTCTCAGACAGTGCCGATAAAGCGGCGCGTTTCATCATGAATTGCAATCAGAAAAATATTCCTTTGGTGTTTTTACAGGATGTAACTGGCTTTATGGTAGGTTCAAGATCCGAGCACGGAGGGATCATTAAAGATGGAGCGAAGATGGTGAATGCGCAGGCGAATAGTGTTGTTCCCAAGTTTACGGTTGTGACTGGAAACAGCTATGGCGCGGGCAATTATGCAATGTGCGGCAAGGCTTATGATCCCCGTTTGATCGTAGGTTGGCCTACAGCGCAAGTAGCGGTAATGGGCGGAGCACAAGCCGCCAAAGTATTGCTGCAAATTGAGGTGGCGTCTATGAAAGCCAAAGGAGAGACTATCACCAAGGAGCGCGAAGAGGAATTGTTCAATAAAATAAAGGATAGATACGACGCTCAAACTTCGCCCTATTATGCAGCTTCGCGTTTGTGGCTAGATGCAGTAATCGATCCCGTTGATACGCGCAAATGGATAAGCATGGGAATAGAAGCAGCCAACAATGCTCCAGCGACGCGGGCTTACTCGACAGGAGTGATACAGGTGTAGGGTTCGGAGTTCGGGGTTCAGGGTTCGGGGTTCGGAGTTTTGAGGGTTAATAAAATTGAGTTGATGAAGACATTGATTGAAAAAAGACCGTTGCTGTTTTTATTGATGCTGGCCTTCTTGGTGAGGTTGGTGGCGGTGTTTTTTGCCAAAGGGTACATGATGCACGATGATCATTTTTTGACCATTGAGCCTTCAGCAAGCTGGGCCGATGGATTCAACTTTAACGATTGGATGCCGACTCCCGAAAACCATCGTGAGCATCCTGAACCGATCAGTTTCTTTTACTTGGGATTTCTTTTTGTTTTCTTCAAATTATTCAACGCCTTGGGCTTGGATAGTCCCGATACACAGATGTTTTTAATGCGATTGATACATGCGGTGTATTCGCTTCTCACGGTTTATTTCGCATACAAGATAACCGAACGCCTCAGTGGAAAGAAAGATGCTTTTTTAGTCGGACTGTTAATGGCTGTCATGGCATTTGTTCCCAATTTTTCTGTTCGCAATCTTGTTGAGTTCGTCAGTCAACCGCCACTGCTTGCAGGGTTCTATATTTTAATCAAGCACAATGCTTTTCGTTCGGTCACTTGGCGACTGCCATTTGGCAACAGCTCGTTGACGTTGAATGATATCTTTGATAATCGATTGTCGATCCCTTTTAGCAAACTGATTTTGGCTGCGTTGATTTTGGGGTTGGCGGTTGGATTCCGCTATCAAACCGTTATGATCGTGGGCTTGGTAGGCGGTATGTTTGTTTTGCAGCGAGAATGGTCACGATTTATTGTTTTCGGCGCAGTGGCATTTACCGGATTTTTTATTACTCAATTGGATGATGTCTTGCTTTGGGGCGGTCAACCCTTTCAGCATTTGCTAGGCTATTTTGGGTATAATGCGAAGAACGCATTCAATTATCCGGGAGCATCATTGACATATTTGAGTTTTATTGGATATTACATTCTTCCACCGGTGAGCTTGTTTTTGTTGACCGGGTTTTTGCGTGAATGGAAAAGACTATTTTTTATCGTTTTGCCCATCGGATTTTTCATCGTTTTTCACATCGTTTATCCGAATCGTCAAGAGCGTTTTATTATGCCGGCTCTACCATTCTTTGTAATAGCCGGTGTTATTGGATGGAATCGATTCAGGGCGACAAGCGCCTTTTGGTTGAAGCGCGAAAAATTGCAAAAGATTCTTTGGTCATTTTTCTGGTCGATCAACATCATGGC
>JBMOFW010000074.1:0-12985 GCA_049318685.1 Flavobacteriales bacterium | reverse complement strand
TTGACTTCAGACATTTCCGCACTCTTTACGGAGGAGTTGATCTTGACATTAGACAGTGCCAATTTAGGTTGTATCACAACGGATACTATTTTGGTGAATGTCCTCCCTGCTCCCAGCTTGACTGTTGGAACGGATCAAACCATTTGTCCAGGCGAAACGGCTATTATTGAAGCTATTGGAATTTGGGAAAATTTTTCGTGGGAAAATGGAGAAACCTCCACGACCCAAATAGTTACCACAACTGGCGATTATTCGGCTACAGCCTCGATTGGCACGTGTGAAATGTCTGACGTTGTGTCAATCAATTTTGTAACCATACCGGCCTATGAACTCGGTGAGGACGTCGCCATATGCAGTGATCAATCCGTCACGCTTGGTGTTTTTGCCGACGTGCTCTGGTCTACTGGAGTAAATACCGATGAAATTGTGGTAAGCGCCCCCGATTCGTACTCTTTTGTGGGGAATTATCTAGGATGCCCTTTTACAGATACGATCAATGTGGCGGTCTTTGACTATCCAATAGTCAATTTGGAAAATGAGTTTGTGCTTTGTGATGGCGCAAGCATTGATATTGTCAATGATGCTATCGGCGAATGGAACACAGGTGAAATCGCTTCGTCTATTTCCGTAGATACCCCTGGGATATATAGCATTACTGTAAGTAATGGACCGTGCTCCACCATCGACGGTACGACCGTAATAGCAATGACTATACCTGAACTCACTACCTTAGAAGAAGTCTATACATTGTGCGACCTCGAAACCTCATTTCGTTTGGAGGTAGACTCCCTCCCAGGTGTGCAATATGAATGGTCATCTTCTCCGACAACAAACCACTATTCTTATGTAGGCCGTGGCTCAAATTGGATCGAAGTTTCCAATACGTGCGGAGTAAATCATTACGATTTTATTGTTGAAGAAATTACCTGTAGCAGTGGGCTTTACATTCCCACAGCATTTAGTCCGAATAAAGATCAAATGAATGATGCATTTCAGGTCTTTGGATACAATATTTCAAATTACGAAATAGTGATTTACAATCATTTCGGTGACGCTTTATGGACCTCCAAGAATCTGAATGATCAGTGGATATTGGATCCCAATATTGATCCGATAGGGTCCTACACGTACCGCGCAGAATACATAGACTATATGGGTGAAATGCAGGTGAAATATGGATCCATCACCGTTGTAAAGTAGAACTTATATACATTTGCCCTCCAAACACCTCAATACCTTACCATAATGAGTTGGTTTAAAAGAATTAAGACAGGAATAACCACCAAGAGCAAAGAGAAGAAGGAAATACCGGAAGGCTTATGGTATAAATGTCCTGAATGTAAAAACGTGGTGACAAGTGAACAACATTCCGATCAAAATTGGGTATGTGACAAGTGTGGATATCATGAAAAGATTGGATCTCTCGAATATTTCTATGTTTTGTTTGATGATAATGAATACGAAGAAATTGCAGGTAATCTAGTCAGCGGAGATCCACTGGAGTTTACAGATACCAAGAATTACAAGGATCGAATCAAAACAACTATCGCTAAGACAGGGTTAAAGGACGCGATCCGTGTTGGTTGTGGAGATATTCACGGAGAAAAAGCGGTGGTCGCTTGTATGGATTTCGGATTCATTGGAGGCTCCATGGGTTCGGTTGTGGGTGAAAAATTTGCACGAGGTGTAGATCATGCTATTGCCAACAAATGCCCGTTTATTTGTATTAGTAAAAGTGGAGGAGCACGTATGATGGAAGCTGGTTTCTCCTTGATGCAAATGGCAAAAACCTCTGCAAAATTGACTCAATTGGCTGAACATAGACTTCCCTATGTCAGCATCTTAACTGACCCTACAACAGGTGGCGTTACTGCATCGTTTGCGATGCTCGGGGATATCAATATCGCAGAGCCAAAAGCATTGATTGGATTTGCCGGTCCACGAGTAGTGAAAGAAACCATCGGAAAGGATCTTCCAGAAGGTTTCCAAAGCGCCGAGTTTGTTTTAGAACACGGATTCCTCGATTACATTGTTAGTCGAACTGAATTGAAAGATAAATTAGCCAAGTCATTGAAATTGTTTGCATAAAATCTAGAGTCATGAAAATATTGATGGTTTGTTTGGGGAACATTTGTCGTTCACCGATGGCCGAGGGCGTCTTGCGCGAAAAAGCGCGAGTAGCAAACAAACACATCATTGTAGACTCCGCAGGCACAAGCGACTTTCACATAGGTGAAGCACCGGATAAACGTGCCATTGCCTGCATGAAAAGTCATCAAATCGATATTTCGGGATTGCAGGCCCGTCAATTGACATCCCAAGATTTTATTGATTTTGATGTCATTTACACAATGGATAAAAACAACTTAAAGGATGCCATCAAATTCTCCCCGGATCCTGCTTTAAACGAAAAAGTAAAATTGTTTTTAGATCATCAAGATGAACACCATTTGAAAGTGGTACCTGATCCATATTATGGAACTGATGAAAATTTTGAGCATGTATACGAACTATGTGTTGAAGCTTCAGAGCAAATTCTTGCTTGGATAGATTAAACCATAACTGGTTAAAGCACTCTTTATCATACAAAACACAAAAAACAGTATAACCATGAAAAAAGAAATGCTCAAATGGACAGCTTTTACGCTTGTTTTCATCGGCTTGGTTTCACTATCCGCTTGTCGAAAAGATAAAGAAGAAGACTTGTTTGATTCAGACAGCTTGAGTAACGAGAGCATCTCTTCGATGGCAGAAAAATCAATTTCAGATGAAGAAGATGGTATGACTTTGAAATCCGGAACAGATGGTTGTGGTTCGAACTGGCCAATTGCCACATGTGCCATCGTTACCGAAGACAGCGACACTTATCCTAAGACGATTACCGTAGACTATGGCGACGGATGCATTGACTTGCACGGGCGGACAAAAAGCGGTAAGATCTTTATTCATTTAACTGATGAATTGATCAACACAAACGCCATTCGCACCGTGACGTTTGATAATTATAAAATCAATGGAGTGCAAATTGCCGGAACACGGATAACCACCAATACAGGAACAAACGCTAGTGGTCAACCTGTCTTTCACCGCGTTGTTGACGTCACTTTCACATATGAAGGAGCAAGTTATCAGCGAGATTTTGATGAAATAATCACTTGGATCAGTGGTTGGGATACTCCTGAATGCAATGACAACAGTATCTCCATTTCAGGCTCCGGCTCGATTACGCGCCCATCGGGCGTTGTAGTGCCTCGCGTCATTCTAACTCCACTAACTTTGCAAAGTGGATGCGGATATATTACTAGTGGAGTATTGCAAATTCAAGCACCACTTGGCACATTTAGTATCAACTATGGAGATGGATCTTGTGATGATCAAGCCTCGTTTACCCGTCCCAACGGAGAGGTTGAATCATTCACACTTCATCACTGATTGGAATAAAACTTAATAAAAGGGTGCCTCCGCACCCTTTTTTTTTCGACTTTTGGTGAAACAAGCTTGCTATGCCACGATTCAGATTCATACTTTTTTTTACTTTCTTTTTCATTTTGTCTGTCTCGTCATGGGGTCAAACCTATTTTTTAAATGGTAGTGCCACCTCTATTGGAAGTGATTGCTATGAATTGACTCCGGCATTGACTACCCAAAATGGCACCGTTTGGTATTCAGATCAATTGGACCTAAACCTGCCCTTTGATTTGATGTTTCAAATGAATTTCGGAAGTTTAGATGCAAACGGAGCAGATGGAATTTGCTTTGTTTTACAAACCGTAGGTACAAGTGCTATTGGTGAAAGCGGCGGAGGAATGGGCTATCTGAATTTCGGAAATTCATTGGGTATTGAATTCGACACTTGGCAGAACAGTGATTACGGTGACCCGTTCGAAGATCATTTGGCTATTGAAATGAATGGCGATATCAATCATAACAGTGCGAGTAACATTGCCGGACCAGTAAATATTGATCCTTTTGGAAACAATGTAGAAGATGGACAAAATCACACTGTTCAAATAACGTGGGATCCAATTACACATGTGCTTCAAGTTTATTATGATTGTGTATTCCGATTGGAGGGCGAGATTGATTTAATCAATGAAATCTTTGGTGGTGAAAGCTTGGTATATTGGGGATTCACTGCGGCCACAGGAGGTTCTGTAAATACTCAAACTGTTTGTTTGCAAGAAAATATTCTTTCAATAGGTGATCAAGTGGACATTTGCACAGGAGCCTCCACCATATTAAGCGCGGGTAGTTCCATTGATGGCAACTATTCTTGGAGTCCGGCTGACTACTTAGATGATCCTACTTCGTCAACACCCCTCGCCTCCCCTCCTTCCAGCATTACATACACGGTGACCTTCACAGATTTGTGCGATAATGCTGTGCAAGCAGAAATAGACGTCGTTGTTGATGATTTAGAAATCACTTTAATCGGTTTGGAAGAAATCACTTGTATCAATGATGTTGTAAATCTGACTGCAGAGACCAATTTAAATTTGACGCTCAACTATGATTGGACCAATATCAATGGAACATTGCTAGAAGGCACAAATGAAAATCAATTCTCTATTACTGAATCCGGTGCTTTTGCAGTTACAGTCGATTTTGGCGGAGTCTGTACAACCACTGAATCATTTGAAATCTCCGAAAATTTAGCCACCTACTCTGCAGCAATTCAAGGCCCTACTCAATTAGACTGCAATACCCCGGAGATTGAACTCATAGGAGTCAGTGATAGTCCGAATGCGGTGTTTGCCTGGTTTCAAGGTGCCAATAATTTAGGATCCGGTTCAACAATTACTGTCGACGATCCTTTGTCGTATGTACTTACAGTTACGAATCCAGCCAATGGGTGCACTACTTCGGATTTAGTCACATTAACATCAAATTATCTCACACCGAATGTTACGGTGGCGGACCAAGATAGTTTAACTTGCTTGAATCCATCATTGGAAATACAAGGTGTTCAAGTTTCAGGAACTACTGTATATGACGTGAGTTGGTCAACAGAATCCGGTAATATTGTTTCTGGCAACACATCACTAACCCCATTGATCAATGCTCCAGGAGTTTATATCATTACTGTCGAAGCTTTCATTAGCGGATGCAGCACCACGGAGGAAGTCTGGGTGTATGAAGATGATGATTTCAATGTAAACCTTGATTTTCTGCTGTTTCCAAATATTTTAACGATAAACAACGATGCTTTGAATGAAGAATGGCGACCATTTCTATTTTACGATCCGTCATTCGATGTCTTAGCGATTTTTTCAGAATATGAATTGCACGTATTCAATCGTTGGGGAACCGAAGTATTTTTAACTGATACTCCAAAAGTTTGGGAACCTAAAGATTTGGAAGGCGGTGTATATTATTACACTTTGAAATATGCCACGAATTGCGGCAACGGAGCCTCAGGAGATGTTTCTGGAACAATAGAACTGGTGGTAAAATAACTACCATTTAATTGGCGTCATTTTATGTTGTTCGAGGTAGTCATTGGCTTGTGAAAAATGACGGCATCCAAAGTATCCACGATACGCAGAAAGCGGCGATGGATGTACACTTTTCAAAACCAAGTTGTTGGTTGTATTGATAATCCTTCCCTTCTCTTGAGCCGGATTGCCCCAAAGTAAATAGACTATATTTTCGCGATCATTTGCTAAACAAGAAATTACAGCATCTGTAAACTGTTCCCATCCCTTTCGTTGGTGTGATGCAGGCTCATGAGCCCTTACCGTCAGCACCGAATTGAGCAACAACACACCTTGATCCGCCCACCTTTCAAGATTTCCATTTTGGTGATTAGGCACTTGAAGATCTTCACCTATTTCTTTAAAAATATTGACTAGCGAGGGCGGACAATTGACACCATCATTCACCGAAAAACACAACCCATTTGCTTGTCCCGGTCCATGATACGGATCTTGACCGATGATGACCACCTTCACTTGGTCAAACGGAGTATGATCAAAAGCAGCAAAAATCTTTTTACCCGGTGGATAACACGTTTGTGTAGTATATTCATTCTTGACAAATTCAACTAAATCTATAAAATAGGGTTTGTCAAACTCGCCTTCGAGCTTTGATTTCCAAGAAGATTCCAAATTGATTTGCATAGTACAAGATTAAAAAAAAACCGCCTCGAAACATCAAGGCGGTTTTGAAGATTCTAAACGAATTTATCTTAGTGAACGATCGTAATTTTTTGTGTCACAAATCCGCGATCACCTGCTTGAAAGGAAATGAAATATACACCATTTTCCCAAGAAGTCACGTCGATTGTTGATGTTTCTTTAAGCATTAGGAATGAAGAAATCAATTTACCCGAAGCATCAAAGATTTTTACTGTTGCATCAATCAATTCAGCATTGCCTGAAATATTTACCACATCAGAGGCAAATGATGGAAACACTTTCACATCTTCAAAAGTCAACTCCTCGGTAGACGCAATTGGCATGCAAGGCGTATTGCCACTACCAACGTATGCACCATTCATACTAATCCAGCCTGTTCCGGCAGCATCGAGCCAATCCACAAGGTCTTCGTTGGCCGGATTGGGATTGCCTGTCCAGTGCTTATCCATTTTTCCATAAAAATCACTTGATGTTGGGGCATCGCAGAAGGACCCGCCACCTGTCAATGTACCAATGATTTGACGATCCTTATTATAAAGAGGAGATCCGGAAGAACCACCTTCAGTTACCCCCCAATTGGTTTCTGTTTCTACCCAATTCACACGCCAGTGTTGATTGGCTGCTCCCCATGTTCCTGAAGTAACCGTGCCTGCAGTAGAAAACTTTTTTGCGTCACCAGAAGGATGGTGAATACAAAAACCTTTGTGATTTTCAGAATCAGCAGTTGGTGCAGTAGTTCCTGCATTCCAACCGGCATAATATGGGTTCCAAGAAGAAGGTATCGCATCATCCATTTCTACAAGAGCAAAATCAGAACCAGTAGAACCACCGCCATCATTACTATCGGCGTGTAAAATTAATCCTACTTTTTGTTGTGTTTGAGTAGCCGAACCTGAGCCGCAATTGGCACGTTGAAAATTGAACCGAACCGTTGATGCCAACAGATCCGCAGCATCTGAATCAATGGTACAGTGCATAGCGGTCAAAATGTAATTGGTACAATCACCTGAAGTGTTATTGACCAATGAACCCGTGCAAAGTCCTACTCCATTTCCAGCAACCAAGCTGAGACGAACCACAGATTGACGCTGATCTGCCCAATCTAATCCTTCTGGGCATTTCACATCGATCTCGCACGCTTCACTTGTACCTACACCACCGCGATCTTCGCGAGAATCATAGATAAAACGGAAGAAGTGTACAAAACCGCGAATTCCTAGGTGGGCAGTACCAACTACTGAAGCAGGCTGATAATATTCCAATACAGCCTCATCTCCAAACACCTCTGCCGTGCGATAAATACCAGATGCATTATTTTCTTTGAAATCATATGGCCCTTCGAAATAAGAGCGATCTGCTGAATACAAATACATTTTTGAACCTTCCGGCAAATACAAATCATTAAATATCACACTTACAGCCTGAGCGCTGGGTACGCGAAATCGCAATTGCCAAATCATATCTCCGTTTGGAAGGGCTTTCCACACACCATAATTTTCAGGAGTCACATTGAGGTCAATAATGCGTCCATACATCGACATTCTTCCAAGCTTATCATCTTCTTCAGCCTCACGTATCATTTCTGCAGGATTAAGATGATTGAGTTCAACAACATGCAGTTGGTCAATTTCAGCTTGGCTCATGGCATAACCTATTGGGGTCTCTTGAGCTTTTGTAAATAGACTAGCCGCACAAAAAGCAGCGAGTAGCAGTTTTTTCATGAATGGTTATTTATTATACAGGTTTTACGGGGGCGAAATATAAGAGGTTTCGACCGCGGTGTTTTACAATTTATCCGCCAATTACCCTAATCCTATGATATTTTTGCGCTATGGCTAAAATCAGCACGGATCTGTCACACGCAATTGAACTCCTTCAATCTGGGGAGTTGGTAGCGATTCCCACAGAAACAGTATATGGCTTAGCTGCTAATGCATTGGATCCCAAAGCTGTCATTAAAATTTTTGAAGCAAAGAATAGACCCGAGTTCGATCCTTTAATTGTGCATATCGGAAGATTGGATGACATACTCAAATGGTCGCTAGATCTTCATCCAGTATTGTTTCAAATAGCTAAACAATTTTGGCCTGGACCGCTAACGATTTTGAGTAAAAAAAATCCATTGATTCCAGATTTAGTCACCTCTGGTTTGGAGACAGTAGGTATTCGAATGCCTAATCATCCATTGACACTCTCTCTTCTGCAGCAGCTAGATTTTCCGCTGGCCGCGCCTAGTGCGAATCCATTTGGCTATATCTCTCCTACTTCGCCCGAACATGTCAATGCTCAATTGGGAGAAAAAATTGAGCTCATACTCGATGGTGGACACTCAGAAGTTGGTGTTGAATCCACCATCATTGCCTTAGAGGATAATGTCATCCGAATTCTTCGTCAAGGAGGCATCACGGTGCAAGATTTAACTGGATTTGGTATACCTGTAATTGCTAACGAAATCAGCACGAGTAAGCCCAATGCCCCCGGTCAATTGATCTCGCACTATGCACCTAGAAAACCGATGTTTTGCGGAAACATTCCGTCATTTATTGCTCAAAATCAGGCAAAAAAGTACGCTGTTTTAGCTTTCTCCAAAACATATCACGCCCCGATTGAGCGTATCCTTTCTGCGAATGGAGATGTTTCGGAAGCCGCACAAAATCTATTTCGCATGATGCGCGAACTTGATCAAAGCGAAGCTGAGGTCATTTATTGCGAACTTGTACCCCAAGAAGGTATCGGAGCCGCTGTCAATGACCGCATCAAGCGTGCTTCTCAGCATTAGGCGCCACGTCTGAAAGGTCGAATTATCAATCGTAGATCGCGTGCATGGCGAAAATAATTTTGAGCCCAGTTCACCATCACAACTAACTTATTTCGGAAACCAATGAGTTGAAATACATGGACGAACAACCAAGCCATCCACGCTATCCATCCGGACATCTTGAATGAAGGCAATTCAGCGACTGCTTTGTTGCGCCCAATGGTGGCCATCGAACCAAGATTCTTGTAAACAAAAGGTTTGGCCTGTTTCCCTTGTGTCCAGGCAACAAGATTTTTTGCCAAGAGTGCTCCTTGCTGCATCGCCGGCTGAGCGACCATCGGATAGCCCACTGGCGTAGCTTCAGTAACCATGGCAGCCACATCGCCAATGGCAAAGACATCCTTCAATCCTTCGATTTGATTATATACATCTACTTTTATTCGTCCTCCTGCTATGGCACTTTCAGGTATACCCTGAGGTATCACCGCTTTTACTCCTGCTGCCCAAATAAGCATCGATCCAAATAGTTCACGACCATCTTTACAGGTTACTTTGGTGCCGTCATAATCCGAAACGCGAGAATTCAACCAAACATCTACCCCCATCTCCTTAAGTGCTTCAAACGCTTTATCGGAAAGTGATTCCGCCATTTCTTTTAATACACGATCATTTGCTTCTATCAGATGAATATTCATGGCTCGTATATCCAGGTCGGGATAGTCATTGGGCAATATGTCCTTTCTCAATTCGGCAATTGCACCGGCCAATTCAACGCCCGTCGGTCCTCCACCAACGATGATGATACTCATCAAGGCTTCTCGTTCTTTCAAATCAGAACTCAGCAATGCTTTTTCCAAATTCTGAAGCATCAAACTGCGAATATCCAAGGCCTCTGACACGGACTTCATCGGCATTGCTCTTTCTTCAACATTTTTCAATCCGAAGAAATTGGATGTCGCTCCGGTGGCCACAATCAAATAATCATAGGTCAACTCACCAATGGAAGTCACCACATTTTTTTTGTCGGCTTGAATCGCTGAAACCTCAGCCATTCGAAAATAAAAATCCGGATACGTGGAGAAGATCTTTCGAAAAGGATAAGCTATCGAACCCGGTTCCAAACCTGCCGTTGCCACTTGATAAAACAAAGGCTGAAATGCATGATAATTGTGTTTATCTAGGATGACGACTTGAAAATCGCTGTTGCGAAGAGCCTTTGCTAAGGTCAATCCACCAAACCCACCTCCGATAATCACCACTCGCTTTTGACTGGTTGACGGAATATTCACGGTACTTAATTTTAAGCTAAAGTACTAATTATTGAGTAACTTGAATCGTTCCTTCATACACTCTTGAATCGCCGTTGCCGCAGTCTGTTGCATAGATTACATGAACGAAATAAACGCCATTTTCTAAATCACCTGCTTCAAATTTTTGTTTCGAATCCGATGACTCGAATACCAGCGTTCCCCATCGATTATAAACCTTTGCTTCGTATTGGCTCAGCACTTCAAACACATCCAAGGTCGGATCATTAAGTAAGTAAGGATACCATGTCTCATTCTTCCCGTCGTTGTTTGTGGTTAGAATAGTTGGAAAAATGAGAAAATTCAAATCGATACTTGAAAATTCACCCTCCGCTATTTCGACAGAAGCTTGGTCCGAGCATCCGTCACCATTCGTCACAGTCAATTCATAGAAACCGGGTTGATTTATTTCTGGTGCTATCGTATTTGAACCACTTGAAATTCCTGTACCCAAAACCGATTGCCAATCGTAGTTGAATGGTTCATCTCCAGTAACCTCCACATTTTCAATGACAATACGTGGTGTGCTGCACGAAATAGAATCTTGAAGAGGTATGGCGACATCAATGAGTGAATTAGGCACTTCAGCCAATTGTTCGATAACGCATCCATTGCCTTGTTCTACGGCCACGGTATAATTGCCGCTATTCAAATTTGAAAATACGGGGGATGTTTGCGCAATACCGTTTATGGTATAAGTAAAAGGAGATATACCCCCAGTCAATTCAACGACTTCAATTTGGCCCCCCACCCCATTGCATGCATTTTCAACGAGAATATCATACGTAATCAAGTTGACCACATCGAAAGTAACAGAACCCGATCCCAAGTTTCCGCAAGCATCTTCTACCAGGCCAGTGTCATCTGTAATGTTGATGGTGTAAGTGCCTTCCAACTGAAGAGATTCTCCTAAATCAATGACGATTTGTTCATTTTGAAGACTTCCACCAAAGGTGATGGCATTGGTCACATCCAAAAGAGCTCCATTTGGATCAATAATTTCAAAATCCAACGATTGCACACTTTCCCCAACAATGGGCTCCGAAAATGTCAGCGTAATTGTCGAATTGGAACAAGATATGTCAACTTCTTGCGGAACGGGCGGCACATCATCGTATAAACTTGCCGTCGATTCGCCAAAATCGATCGTATACCCTTCAAGACTATTCGACCAATTCATCACAACAAGCGCATAGGTCTGTCCCGCTGTTACAGGCAAATCCGCATTGAAAGGTGGACCATTGAAATTGCCCGGACCAGCAGTATTGGCTATGCCTCCTTGCGCTGTTGAGATACCTGTTGCGCCATTGACGCCCACAACGCCCCAAGAATTGCAGCTCACTTCCGGAGATGTACTTCCAATACCGGCACATCCATTCTCGGTAATATCAAATAATCCCCAATCATAATCGTCATTGGCATTGTTGGGTGTCAACGTGAAGGCCAACACTCCATCCTGCTGCACTGTAAATGTGTACCAAACACTACTTTGTTCTAAAAAGTTGTTGCAGGTACCCGTGAATTCAAAAACATCACCGGTAGTGAAACTGGCCGATTCCTCTGAATAAACATCATCACACAAAACAATAGCGCCATTGCAATCAGAAATGGACTGTGAAAGACTAGTCATTCCAAGACAAATAGAAAGGATGGTATAAATGAATTTCATCGACCTTGGTTTAGTTGCTCAAGTCTATGCATTTTTTTTTATTGTTTGGTATAATAAGCTCTGAAATAACCGCATTCTTCAATTAAGCGGCCGAAAAATGGAGTTTTGCTGTATTTTTTTAATTCATTGAAATACTGTCCCGAAACAAAGTCCGATTGGTTATTTTCTGGGGGATTATTATAAAAGTCGACCAATTCGCATTTAGCCAATAAATACGTTGCAACTGCTCGTTCATTATTATCCCTCGCATAATTGATTGCTTGCTGGTAATAGTGTTTCGCGAGTTCAACATCATAAGTATACAAAAACTCCTGAGGCAACCAATTTCCATCGGAAAAGTAAGCCCATGATTCCCATGAATCAAGCATTCCATAGGCGGGATAGTCACACCACGAAAAAATTCGCGCGTTTCCTGAATAAGAGAAATTATAAAATGCATTTCCCAATTGAATGGCATCTTCGAATGAGGGCTTTTCTAATAATTGTTTGTTCGTCTGAACCAAAACGTCTGCTACCAAAACTTTGGAGTATGGAAGACCCAAAGTCCCATATTCCTCATGATCACAATCATGACAATCGCGAATACGGAAGCTGAATGGGTCGCCCAAGAGTTGCTTATTCGAACCCGAATGACTCAAATGCATCAAAGCTGCTCCGCTTTCTAATTGACCTGATTTAATCATTTTCACCGCCAACCGCTCCTCGAGTTGGTCGGCATTCAAACACGAAAATGATTGCAAAAAAGTCATTTCCAAATTGGTCGATTGTTGATTGAGATAGCCCAACCATGATTCTAAATTCGCTTGGTCTGAAAGTTCATCTTCATTCGGATAGATCATCATGGCTTTTTGATCCTCTCCTTTCTCTCGATATGCACTCGCCATTGCGGTCACTGCATAATCAAATGCACCATAGTACCTGAGTGGTGATTCCCAATTATCTTCCAAACTTTTGGCTTTTAGCCAATTCAAGTCATTATAAAAATTCTGATTGTGACGATCAATTTGGTCTGCAAAGAGCAATACGTTCATCATTCGAATTTCGTCTTGCAATTCTTGCGGCATGTCCGAGCGTGTTTTCAACTCCGTAAAAAGCGCTTCAGCTTCGTGATCGC